>CAJFPG010000016.1 GCA_904398665.1 Candidatus Geddesella stercoravicola
CGATGATCGGCAAATCGGTATATATCACGATAGTCGAAGAGAAACGCGTGGATCAGAACGCGACGCTTGTCGCTCAGAGGATTGCCGGCGACCTTGAAAGAAGAATCGCTTTCAGGCGCGCTACCCGTCAGGCTATCGACAGAACGATGAAGGCGGGGGCGAAAGGTATTAAGGTTTCGGTTTCCGGACGTCTTAACGGCGCCGAGATCGCCCGTACCGAGCACTATCATGAGGGAACTATTCCCTTGCAGACCTTGAGAGCGGATATAGACTACGGTTTCGCGGAAGCCGCGACGACTTACGGCCGTATCGGAGTGAAGGTTTGGATCTATAAAGGTGAGGTTCTCACAGCCGGTAAGAATTTCAGGGCAAGGGAGGAAAAGCGCAATGTTAATGCCAAAAAGAACAAAGTATAGACGTGTGCATCGCGGCCGCATGAAAGGCAAAGCGACTCGCGGAAATAAGATTTCGAGCGGAGATTACGGCCTTGTGGCTCTCGCTCCCGCTTGGATAACTTCCAATCAGATAGAGGCCGCGCGTATCGCGATGACGCGTTATATAAAAAGAGGCGGTAACGTTTGGATAAAGATTTTTCCCGATAAGCCGGTTACAAAAAAACCCGCCGAGACCAGAATGGGTTCGGGTAAAGGTTCTCCCGAGTATTGGGTAGCCGTCGTGAAGCCGGGCCGCGTTATGTTTGAAATGGCGGGAGTTTCGGAAGAAGTCGCGAGAGAGGCGATGCGTCTCGCGTCTCATAAACTGCCCGTTAAGTGCAAATTTGTTAAGAAATCCGATACTGACGGCGCCGAGACAAAAGACGGAGGTGAGGCATAATGAAAGCAAAAGAAGTAAGAGAAATGTCCGTTACCGAGCTTGAAACTAAGCTTTCGGACCTCAAAAAGGAACTTTTTAATCTTCGTTTTCAGCATGCGACAAATCAGCTCGACAACCCCGTCAGAATAGCGTTTGTCAAGAAAGATATAGCCAGAGTGAAGACGATTCTTCGCGAAAAAGAAATCAACGGTTGATCCGGAAGGAGGAAAAACGATGAGTGAAAGAGCTTTGAGAAAGACCAGAGTAGGTCGTGTCGTGTCCGACAAGATGGATAAAACCATAGTTGTGGCTATATTTGAAAACGTCAGACATCCCGTATATAAAAAGGTTATGAAGCAGACCTATAAATTAAAGGCCCATGACGAGAATAACCAGTGCGGTATCGGCGATAAGGTTTTGATTATGGAAACCAGACCTCTTTCCAAGGAGAAAAAGTGGCGTTTGGTAGAAATTATCGAAAAAGCGAAATAAGGAGAATTTGAGATATGATTCAACAACAGACTTATCTGCAAGTTGCCGACAATACGGGCGCGAAAGAGATTATGTGTATCCGTGTTTTGGGAGGCACCGGCAGAAGATACGCGAACATCGGGGACGTTATTGTCGCCGCTGTTAAAAAGGCGATTCCCGGCGGAGAGGTCAAAAAGGGAGACGTGGTCAAAGCCGTCGTCGTCCGCAGTGTCAGAGGCCTCAGAAGGGCCGACGGCAGCTATATCCGTTTTGACGAGAACGCCGCCGTTTTGATCAAAGAAGATAAGACTCCGAGAGGAACCCGTATTTTCGGGCCCGTCGCGAGAGAGCTCAGGGAAAAAGAATATACCAAAATCCTCTCTCTTGCCCCGGAAGTTCTGTAAAGGAGGAAGGACGAATGAACAAATTGCATATTAAAAAGGGCGATAAAGTAGAAGTTATCTCCGGCGTCAGCAAGGGCAGCCGCGGCAAGGTCCTTGAAGTTTCTCCTTCCGACAAGCAAGTTATTATAGAAGGCGTTCATATGGTCACGAAGCACGTTAAGCCCAGAAGCGCCAAACAGCAGGGAGGCATAATCAAGGCGGAGGGCCCGGTCCTTGCCTGCAAGGTTATGCTCGTTTGCCCCAAGTGTGACAAAAAGACCCGCGTCGGACGCAAAATTCTTGAAGACGGCAAAAAAGTAAGGTACTGCAAGCATTGTAAGGAAACGTTTTGAGGAGGAGTAGAAAATGTCAACTTTAAGAGATTTATATAAAAATGAAGTCGCTCCTGCCTTGATGAAGAAATTCAATTACAAAAGTCCTATGCAAATTCCCAAATTTGATAAGATAGTTGTAAACATCGCTTGCGGCGACGCCAAGGAAAATACAAAAGTCATAGAATCGGCGGTAAACGATCTTACCGCTATAACCGGTCAGAGAGCCACTGTTTGCAAGGCTCGTAAATCGGTAGCTAACTTCAAATTGCGTAAAGGTATGCCAATAGGCGTGAAAGTGACGCTCAGAGGAGAGAGAATGTACGAGTTTATGGACAGACTCTTCAACGTGGCGCTGCCTCGCGTTCGAGATTTCAGGGGCATTAACCCCGACGCTTTCGACGGACGCGGAAATTACGCTTTCGGTATCAAAGAGCAGCTTATATTCCCCGAGATCGAGTATGACAAAATTGATAAGATCAGAGGAATGGATATCATGTTCGTGACGACCGCGGCCCGTGACGAGGAAGCGAGAGAGCTTTTGTCTCTTATGGGCGCGCCGTTCAGCAAGAAGGAGGAAGCGTAAAATGGCGAAGAAAGCTATGATATTGAAGCAGCAGAAGCCCGCCAAGTATTCCACGAGAGCTTACAACAGATGCAAAATATGCGGCCGGCCGCACGCTTATATGAGAAAATTCGGTATTTGCCGTATTTGTTTCAGGGAACTCGCTTATAAAGGCGAAATTCCCGGAGTAAAAAAGGCAAGCTGGTAAAAGGAGGTTTTCATAATGCATATTACAGACCCTATCGCGGATATGCTCACGAGAATTCGCAACGCGAACTCCGCGAAGCATGAGACCGTTGAGATTCCAGCGTCTAACATGAAAAAGGAAATCTCCCGGATACTGGTAGACGAAGGATATATAAAATCCTACGAGGTTATAGAGGACGGAAAACAGGGAATGATCAAACTTTCTCTGAAATACGGCCCGAATAAGGCGAAGGTTCTTCAAGGTCTTGAAAGAATATCAAAACCCGGACTTCGCGTATATGTGAGCTGCGAGGAAATGCCCAAAGTAATGAGAGGGCTGGGAATCGCGATCGTATCTACCTCAAAGGGAATAATGACCGACAAGGCCGCCAGAAAAGCCAAGGTCGGCGGCGAAGTCCTTGCCTTTATTTGGTAAGGAACGGCAACTTATTTGGAGGTAAATCAAATGTCAAGAATTGGTAGAAAACCTATAAATATACCCGCCGGTGTGACAGTCACATTGGCGTCAGACAATCAGATTACTGTCAAGGGTCCGAAAGGAGAACTTAAAAAAACTTTTCACCCCGACATGATAATCAAGGTTGAAAATGACGTTATCAGCGTCGAACGTCCGTCGGATGATAAGAAACACAGATCATTGCACGGCTTGACAAGAACTTTGATATACAATATGATCGAAGGCGTTACCCAAGGCTATTCGAAATCTCTTGAAGTTCAGGGTATCGGTTATAAAGTGCAAAAACAGGGAAACAAGGCCGTTTTCAATATCGGTTTTTCTCACCCTGTCGAAGTCGAAGAGATCGACGGTATTAAAATAGACGTTACCGGACCTACTACGCTTGTCGTGTCGGGTATCGACAAACAGGCTGTCGGTCAGTTCGCGGCGGAAATCCGCGGCAAAAAACCGCCTGAACCGTATCACGGCAAAGGTATTCGCTACGTCGGCGAGTATGTAAGAATGAAGGAAGGCAAGGCCGGCAAGAAATAAGCCGAAGGAGGGTAACAAATAATGATTTCCAGAAAAGACTCAAATATTCTCCGCGCAAAACGTCATAAACGCGTTCGCGGAAAAATTTCGGGAACAGCAACTTGTCCCCGTTTAAACGTATACAGATCGCTGAAAAACATTTACGCGCAGATTATCGATGATAAAGCGGGCGTAACTCTCGCGGCTCTTTCCACTGCCAGCAAACAATATGAGGGTGTCTACGGCGGAAACGCCGCGGCGGCTAAGCAGGTCGGGATAGATATCGCCAAGATGGCTCTCGAAAAAGGGATCACCGAAGTCGTTTTTGACAGAGGCGGTTACATTTATCACGGAAGAGTTCAGGCTCTGGCGGAAGGCGCGAGAGAGGGCGGACTTAAATTCTAAGTCGAAGGAGGATTTTATACTATGTACGATAAAATTGACGCGTCTACTTTATCATTGACCGAAAAGATGGTATCTCTCGAACGTGTCTCAAAAACCGTCAAAGGCGGAAGAAAAATGAAGTTTTCCGCTCTTATGGTAGTCGGTAACGGAGACGGGATTGTCGGTGTCGGTATCGGCAAATCAGTCGAGGTTCCGGACGCGATAAACAAAGGAATAGAGGACGCCAAGAAAAATCTCGTGAGAGTTACACTCAAAGGAACTACTATTCCTCACGAAGTGGTTTCCGAATACGGGGCAAGTCTCGTTATTTTGAAACCCGCCGCCGAAGGTACCGGAGTTATCGCGGGGGGCGCGGTCAGAGACGTGCTTGAAATGGCGGGAATTAAAGATATAAGAACAAAAGCGCTTCGCTCCCGTAATCCGAAAAATCTTGTGAAGGCGACGCTCAAAGGTCTTACGAGTCTCAGGGACGCTAAACAAGTCGCGGAGACCAGAGGTAAAACGATTAAGGAAATTTTAGGTTAAGGAGGGTATTTACATGTCAGCGAAGAAAACAGCGGGTAGTACTCTTAAAATCACTTTGACAAAAAGCCTTATAGGAAGAAATAAGGGTCATGTCGCGACGGCGAATTCCCTCGGACTCCGTAAAATAGGACAGACCGTCGAGCAGCCGAAAAACGATGCTACCATCGGAAAAATCAATAAAATCAGTTATTTAGTGTCAGTAGAAGAATAAGAAGGAGGTGTCTGTATGAAATTATATGATCTTACCCCCGCTGAGGGTTCCGTAAGAGACCCTAAAAGAAAGGGCAGAGGCGCCGGCACCGGAAACGGGAAGACCGCCGGCAAGGGACATAAAGGTCAGAAAGCGCGTTCCGGAGGCGGCGTAAGACCCGGCTTTGAAGGCGGACAGATGCCTTTGCAAAGAAGAATGCCCAAAAGAGGATTTTGCAATATGGCGTTCGCGAAAAACTATCAGATTGTGAATCTGTGCGATCTGGGGGCTTTTGAGGACGGCAGCGTGGTTACCGCTAAGGAGCTTTTCGAAAAAGGACTTATTCGCAAAGAAAGTGAACCTGTAAAGATTCTCGGTTTGGGAGAAATTACAAATAAAATTACGGTTAAAGCCGATAAATTTTCTAAATCCGCTTCCGAGAAGATCGAGGCGGCGGGCGGAAAAGCCGAGGTGAAGTAATATGGCATTGCTTTCAACTTTCAGAAACGCTTGGAAAATTGAGGATCTCAGAAAGAAAATAATTTATACCCTGTTTATAATTTTGCTTTTCAGAATAGGCGCTTGTCTTCCCGTTCCGTTTATAAGCGGAGCCGCTCTTGAATCGTTTTTCAGCGCCAGCGGCGCGGGAGCGGGTTTCGGAGAAAGCATTTTAGGATATTTCAATATGCTTTCCGGTAACGCTTTACAGTCCGGAACTGTATTCGCGCTAACTATTCAGCCGTACATCAACGCGAGCATTATTATTCAGCTTCTTACTTTTGCCATCCCGGCGCTCGAAAGATTGCAAAAGGACGGCGGCGAAGAGGGAAAGAGAAAACTTACCCAAGCGACACGTTGGACGACGGTCGCAATCGCTATAATTCAAGCTGTTGGATATTATGTGACTCTCAATTCTTACAATATCCTTGATCTTGCCGAGGGATACGGCGTTTTCCAGATGTTTGTCATTATCGCCGTTCTTGTCGCGGGTTCTTGTCTTGTTATGTGGCTCGGAGAGTGCATTAACGAAAAAGGTATCGGAAACGGTATTTCTATAATCCTTTTCGCCGGTATCATTTCGAGAGGAACCGACCTTATCATGTATATGATAAATGAGGTTATGCAGGGACGCTGGTATATGTTGATTGTCGTTTTGGTTCTCGGACTTGCGATTCTCGGTTTCATCGTCTTTATGGACAGCTCCGAGAGACGTATTCCGATCCAGTACGCGAAAAGACAGGTGGGAAGAAAGCTTTACGGGGGGCAAAGCACACACCTTCCGATAAAGGTCGCGATGTCGGGCGTTATGCCGATAATCTTCACTTTCGCGATAGTTTCTCTTCCCGCGACAATAGCTCTTTTCGTTCCGAATTCCGGTTATTCGAATTGGATTCAGAATCATTTTTCCTCGACGACCCCGTTATATATGATTCTTGTGTTTGTGCTTATAATCGCTTTCAACTATTTTTATATTTCGATACAGTATAATACTGTCGAGATAGCGAATAACATAAAAAATAACGGCGGTACTATTCCCGGAATAAGACCCGGAAAACCGACGAGCGATTTTATTCATAAAGTAGTGAACAGAGTGACGCTTTTCGGGGCTTTGTTCCTCGGCGTTATCGCTCTTCTTCCTTATATATTCCAGCTGATATTCCCGAACAGCGCCGGGCTCGCTATCGGAGGAACCTCGGTAATGATTCTTGTCAGCGTAGCTCTTGAAACGTCTCAGCAGCTCGAGAGCCAGATGATGATGAGAAATTATAAGGGATTTCTTGAATAAAAAATCGTCTTCGGACAAAGGAGGAAAACAATGCTCAGATTGATATTGTTGGGAGCTCCCGGAGCGGGAAAGGGAACTCAGGCTGATATTATTTCTAAAAATTACGGCATTCCGCAGATCTCAACCGGAGTTATTCTCCGCGAGGAGATAGCGAAAGGCTCTGAACTCGGAAACCGTGTGAAGAGTATAATAGAAGCCGGAAATCTCGTTCCCGACGAAGACGTTGTCGCGATAGTAAGGGAACGTCTCAAAAATGACGACTGCAAAAACGGTTATATCCTCGACGGCTTTCCTCGCACTATTCCCCAGGCGGAGGCTTTGGATAAAATGCTGTCCGAACTCGGAAGTAAGATTGACGCCGTGATTTCGATAGAAGTCGACGACGAGGATATTATCAAGAGAATGTCCGGCAGACGAGTCTGCAAAAAGTGCGGAGCGTCTTATCACGTCGAATATAATCCGTCTCCCGCCGACGAGAATTGCGGGAATTGCGGAGAAACTTTGACTATCCGCGAGGACGACGACCCCGCCGTGGTCGCCGACAGACTTAAAGTCTATCATGAGAAAACGGCGCCTTTGAAAGAGTTTTATAAAAATCAGGGAAAACTAAGAGTTGTTCAAGGTTGCGAAAAACTCGAAGATACAACCTCTAACGTTAATAAAGCTCTCAGAGAGGCTCTTTGATGATAACAATAAAGACCGATCACGAAATTTCTAAAATGAGAGACGCCGGGAAAATCGCGGCGGAAGTACTTCAATTAGGCGGAAGTCTTGTGAAACCCGGTGTTTCCACAAAAGAAATCGACGATCAGATATACAAATTTATTAAGAAACATAACGCCGTCCCCTCATTTTTAAACTATTACGGATATCCCGCTTCGGCCTGCATATCGATAAACGAAGAGGTTATACACGGGATTCCGTCGGGGAAACGCGTTATAGCCGATGGAGATATTGTGAGTATTGATGTCGGTGTTCTTTTGAACGGCTATCATGCCGATACCGCCCGAACTTTCGGCGCGGGAACTATCTCAGAGGAAGCGAAAAAGCTTATCGAGGTCACAAAAGAGTGTTTTTGGAAAGGGATTGCTTTCGCTGTCCCGGGGAAAAGACTCGGGGATCTCGGCCACGCTATCGAGAGCCACGCTCACGCGAATGGGTTTTCGGTGGTGGAGGATTTTGTGGGGCATGGTGTAGGAACACATTTACATGAGGATCCGGATGTCCCGAATTACGGAAGAGCGGGGAAAGGCCCGCGGTTCGAGAAAAATATGACTATCGCCGTCGAACCGATGATAAATCAGGGAGTTCCCGACGTTCTTCAATTAAAAGACGGATGGACCGTTGTAACTAAGGACGGCAAACTCTCGGCTCATTACGAGAATACGATCGCTGTCACCGACGGGGAGCCGTTAATACTCACATCTCTATGATGCGGGAAAGATCTGCGGGCGAACCGCGGATCGCGAAAAAATTTTCCGCAAAGCGCGCCGTTTCGGCGAAAACAGGAGGTTAACTGAATATGGATGAAGTCGACAGGGGCAGTATAGTCTTGTCTCTTTCGGGCCACGATAAAGCGAATTTCTTTTTTGTCGTGGGGTTTGAAGAGGAAAATTATCTACTTTTGGCGGACGGAAAATTCAGACCGATTGATCATCCCAAGAAAAAAAAGAAAAAGCATTGCAAACTCATAAAAAAGATAGGAAACGAGCGGATAGCCGATAAGCTGGCGTCCGGGGAGAGAGTGAGCGACGCTGATTTGAGAAAAGCATTAAAATTGTTCTTGAAAGAGGAGGTTATTTAGTTTGGCAAAAGACGGATTGATAGAATTCGAAGGAACCGTTGTCGATGTCCTTCCGAAAACGACTTTTACGGTCGAGCTTTCGAACGGGCATAAGATTACGGCGTATATCTCGGGAAAACTCAGAGTCAATAATATAAGGATTCTTCTCGGAGACAGAGTTACGGTCGAGATGTCGCCAAACGATCTTTCTCAGGGCAGAATAATCTGGCGAGGGAAAAAATCCAACGCCTGAATCTCGTATCTTATAAGGGACGAAAGTCCAAAGGAGGTATTATTATGAAGGTGCGTCCTTCTGTAAAACCCATGTGCGATAAGTGCAAAGTCATCAAACGCAAAGGTAAAGTTATGGTAATTTGTAAAGACCCGAAACATAAGCAGAAACAGGGTTAAAAGACGGAGGTGTATTTAAAAATATGGCAAGAATAGCCGGTGTGGATTTGCCCAATAACAAGAGAGTGGAATACGCTCTTACTTATATCTACGGAATAGGCGTAAGTAAGTCCAACGAAATACTTGCGGCGACAGGTATAAATCCGGACACGAGAGCGAAAGATCTTAACGACGAGGAAGTCGCTAAACTTCGTGAATATATAGATAAAAACCTTACCGTTGAGGGAGATCTCAGAAGAGACGTCGCTCTTAACATTAAAAGACTTGTCGAGATCGGATGTTACAGGGGAGTTCGTCATAGAAAGGGTCTGCCGGTGAGAGGGCAGAGAACCAA
Organism: Candidatus Geddesella stercoravicola; assembly: GCA_904398665.1. Classification (GTDB taxonomy): domain Bacteria; phylum Bacillota; class Clostridia; order Oscillospirales; family UBA644; genus Geddesella; species Geddesella stercoravicola. The sequence goes on from CAJFPG010000016.1 coordinate 9,173, forward strand.
GACGAACGCGAGAACCCGCAAGGGTCCGACGAAGACCGTCGCGAATAAGAAGAAATAAGGAGGATAGATACTAAATGGCTAAAGTTGTTAAAAAGACTGCTGTCAAAAGACGCAGAGACAAAAAAAACATTGACAGAGGCGCGGCTCATATCTGTTCTTCTTTCAATAACACGATCGTTACCATTACTGACGTGAACGGAAACGCTATCTCTTGGGCTTCGGCCGGAGGTCTTGGTTTCAAGGGCTCCAAAAAATCCACTCCTTTCGCGGCTCAGATGGCGGCGGAGACAGCGGCGAAGGCCGCCATGGAACATGGAATGAAGACTGTCGAGGTCTTTGTTAAAGGTCCCGGAACCGGAAGGGAAGCGGCAATCCGCGCTTTGCAGACTGCCGGACTTGACGTGACGATGATAAAAGACGTCACTCCCATTCCTCATAACGGATGCCGTCCGCCGAAGAGACGCAGAGTGTAAGGAGGTAAAAAAGATATATGGCCAGATATACCGGCGCGGTCTGCAAGCTTTGCAGACGCGAACATCAGAAGTTATTCCTTAAAGGAGATAAATGCTATTCCGAAAAATGCCCTATTTCTCAAAACAGAGGCGTTCCGGGGCAGCACGGCGCCCGCCGTCATAAGCTTACCGAATATGGTATTCAGCTTCGTGAAAAACAGAAAGCAAAGAGATTTTACGGGGTCCTTGAAAAGCAGTTTGAGCATTATTATGAGATGGCGAGCAAAAAAGCCGGGGTTACCGGTGACAATCTTATGCAGATACTTGAAACGCGTCTTGACAATGTCGTTTATCGTCTTGGTTTCGCGGTTTCCCGCGCGGAAGCCAGACAGCTCGTCCGTCACGGGCATTTTACCGTAAACGGGGCGAAAGTCGATATTCCTTCTTATCTTGTGAAAGAGGGAGACGTTATAACGCTTAAAGACAGAAGCAGAGATTCCGCCAAGATAAAGGCTGTTCTTGAAGCCACAGAGTCAAAGCCTCTTCCGAAGTGGCTTGATTTTGACAGAGCCAACAACAATTATGTCGGCAAAGTGACAGCTCTTCCGACGATAGAAGATATAGATCTTCCCGTCGAGGTTCACCTTATTGTTGAGTTTTACTCCAAATAACGGTTTTTGTTGTTTGGAATCGGTATATTTTTAAAAATACCGTTATTGACAAACCGATGACACGGTCATCGAGAAAGGGTGCGTTTTATGATAGAAATAGAAAAGCCGACAATCGAAGAAGTTGAACTTGCCGCCGACGGTACTTATGGGAAATTTGTCGTCGAGCCTCTCGAAAGAGGTTACGGTATCACTCTCGGAAATTCTCTCAGAAGAATACTGCTTTCCTCCTTGCAGGGGGCCGCGGTCACCTCTCTTAAAATAGACGGGGTTCAGCATGAGTTTTCGACGATTCCCGGAGTGAAAGAAGACGTCACCGAGATAGTTCTTAATATGAAGGGACTTATCACCAGACTTCACGGAGGAAAGACTTCTAAGTTCGCTTATATAGAAGTGAACGATGAGGGTGAGATAACCGCCGCCGATATAAAAGCGGATTCGGATATCGAAATTTTGAATCCTGATATGCATATAGCCACTATCACGAAAAAGACGCGTTTTTATATGGAAATTACTATCGGCATGGGCAGAGGTTACGTTTCCGCCGATAAGAATAAACCCGCGTCTTCTCCGATCGGGCTTATAGCTGTGGATTCTTCCCATTCTCCCGTAACAAAAGTCAATTATACGATAGAGAATACCCGTGTAGGGCAGATAACCGATTATGATAAGCTTACTCTTGAAGTCTGGACTAACGGAAGCGTTTCCGCTAAGACCGCCGTGTCTCTTTCCGCGAAGATAATGAGCGAGCATCTCTCGTTGTTTGTTAATCTCGCGGAGGATTCGGATGTCGGAGACGAGGTCTGGAAAGGCGACACCAATGAAAATAAAGAGAAGATCCTCAATATGACGATAGAAGATCTTGATCTTTCAGTCCGCTCTTTTAACTGTTTGAAAAGAGCCGGGATCAATACCGTTTACGATCTTATCAATAAGTCCCCAGAGGATATGATGAGGGTGCGTAATCTCGGTAAAAAATCTCTTGAAGAGGTTGTCGTTAAACTTGAATCTTTCGGTTTGAACTTTATGGATGAAAAAGAATAGGAAGGAGGCTGCTTTTAAATGGGTACACGCAAACTTGGCAGAAAGACCGATCATAGAATAGCGATGCTCAGGGGGATGGTCACTTTTCTTCTCGAAAACGGGCAGATAGAGACGACCGCCGCGAGAGCGAAAGAAGTTCGCAGTCTTGCCGAAAAAATGATAACTCTTGGCAAAACAAATACTCTTCACTCTAAAAGACAGGCAATGAGCTTTATTACGAAGGAGGATGTTGTCAAAAAATTATTTGACGAGATCTCTCCCAAATATACCGACCGTCAAGGAGGGTATACAAGAATAATAAAAACAGGTCCGCGTCGCGGCGACGCCGCTGAGATGGCCGTCATATCGCTTGTTGATTAAGAAGGGTTTTAGGTTTAAAATATATAAATACATGCACGCGTGTTCGGGCGCTCTCCATATGGAGAGCGCCCGTATTATGTTTTTTATGATATTTTTCGAGGAATAAAAACCTTTTCGAGGAATAAAAATCTGAAAATGAAAAGATTTAAAAACGCGAGCGAAACAGAATACGTTTTTTATTCTTCTTGTACTTTTTTATATCATTTTCGGTAAAGTTTATTCAAGATATAATAAATATGATTTAAGATATAAAATTATTATACGCTATTATACTATAATATGACTTGAAAATTTTGTTTAAAAATGATATTATAAAATTGATAAAGTAAATTATGTTCTATAATAATGCGGATAAGTGTTTACTAAATATTTACAAAAAAACTGGGACAAAAAAATAAATACAAAAAAAACAAACACAAAAAACAAACACAAAAAACAAACACAAAAAACAAACACAAAAAAATCAAAGAGTCTCGTAAAGAGAATAATTTGTATACGGCCCGATTACGATATCTTTTGAAATATTATTGACTGCGGCGGAATCAGTTCGGAGCGAGGAATCGAACGCTTGACCGAAGGTTAAACAGCGAAAATACGCGCAAATACAGCGGAGATATCTCAGGAAATAAGGTGGAAATGTCTCTGGGGTGGGATATTTCGGGAATGCCGCGGAATACAGTGGAAATACGGCGAGAATATGGCGAAAGAGATATCGGATATAGGTTAAAACTCTTCGGAAATATTTTAATATGCCGAAATTTATCAAAGCGGTTAAATAAAGGAAACGAAGAAAACATATTGATAAAGTTTTATTCGGAAAAGAGGTAGCGAAATGGAGCAGCGGTCATTGTTTGAAATATTTTCGGACGAGCCTTTGGCGTCGAGAATGAGGCCGGAGAATTTAGATGAATTTGTCGGACAAACGCATTTGACGGGAGAAAATAAAATTTTAAGAAAAATAATTGAAAGCGACAATATCTCCTCAATGATTTTTTGGGGACCTCCGGGCGTCGGGAAAACAACGCTGGCTCGTATTATCGCAAATGAGACAAAGTCTGAATTTATTACTTTTTCAGCGGTTACTTCCGGAATTAAGGAAATTAAAAAAGTGATGGAAGAAGCGGAAAATAATAAAAAAATGGGCGTAAAAACAATTGTGTTTGTTGATGAGATTCATCGTTTTAATAAGGCTCAGCAGGACGCTTTTTTGCCGTTTGTGGAAAAGGGATCTATTGTTTTGATAGGGGCGACGACAGAAAATCCGTCCTTTGAGATCAATAACGCCCTGCTTTCAAGGTGTAGGGTTTTTGTCTTAAAAGAATTGTCGAGCGAAGATATTTTAGTGTTGTTGAAACGGGCAATTACCGACGAAAAAGGCTTCGGAAAAGAAAAAATTGATATTTCAGAGGATAATTTGCGGATAGTCGCCGATTTCTCCAACGGAGACGCCAGAGCGGCTCTCACGATGCTTGATATGTTGGTTACGAATACGGAAGAGAGCGAAGACGGGAGCCTGAAAATAACAAAAGAGTTTATTGAGGAATGTTTGGGAAAAAAGACGCTTTTATATGATAAAAACGGCGAGGAACATTACAATATTATTTCCGCTCTTCATAAATCTATGAGGAACAGCGATCCCGACGCCGCGGTATATTGGCTCGCGAGAATGTTAGAAGCCGGCGAAGATCCGATCTACATCGCGAGAAGAATAACAAGATTTGCTTCTGAGGATATAGGTCTCGCGGATACGAACGCTTTAAATGTCGCCGTCAATGTATATCACGCCTGTCATTTTATAGGAATGCCCGAATGTAATGTTCATTTGACAGAAGCCGTGATTTATATGTCTTTGGCTCCGAAATCCAATTCTTGTGATATTGCTTACAGAGCGGCCGGTACCGACGCGAGAAAAATGCTTGCCGAACCCGTTCCGTTGGTTATCAGAAACGCTCCGACAAAATTGATGAAAGAGCTTAATTACGGAAAAGGGTATCAATTCGCTCATGACAGTAAAGACAAGCTGACGTCAATGGAATGTTTGCCTCCTTCTTTGGCAGGAAAAGTTTATTATACCCCCGGAACGCAAGGTAACGAAGTTCGCTTTAAGGAGCGGTTGGAAAAAATAAAGGCATGGAAAAAAGCCAATAAGGATAATTGATATATTGATATGTAGACGGCAAAGGTTGTAAAAGATGTATAGGTTTGAAATAGATAATAAAATAACAGATATCTTTTATAAAGAAGCGGGAGAAAGCAAATTACCGGTCATTATATTAAACGCTTTTGGGGACGAAGGCATAAAAGTATGGGAAGAATGTCAAAGATTAAATACGAAAGATTTTATTTTAGTTTCAGTTTCAATTTCAGAAACGGATTGGAACGATAATATGACGCCTTGGGAAGCTCCTCCTTTATATAAAAACGACGGCAAACATTTAGGATATGCCGATAAATATTTGCGTTTTCTGGAAAAAGAGATAATCCCCGTGTCGAGAGACTATATAAAAACGAATTTTCATAAGAAAATAGAATATTTAGGAATCGCGGGCTATTCGTTGGGCGGACTGTTTGCTTTATACGCGGGGTATAAGACAGATATTTTTAAAAGGATAGTATCGGCGTCCGGTTCCCTGTGGTATCCTAATTTGGCGGAATACATTAAAGAGAATAAAATAAGTAAGAATATCGATAAAATATATTTTTCTTTGGGGAATAAAGAAGCCATGTCAAAGCATCGGATATTAAAAACGGTTAAAGAAAAGACAATATCGGCGTATGAACATTTGAATAAAAATATCAACGCGATATTTGAGGAAAACGAGGGAAATCATTTTAAAAATACCGCTTTAAGGACAGCAAAGGGAATTAAATGGATTTTAGAATAATTCAGGAGAGATATAAATGCCGAATTTGAATATTAACAGCAGGATATATAAAGGGCGCGGTTTGATAAAAGTATTAGAAAACTATACGGTTTTGGATATAGAAACAACAAGTTTGGATTGTTACCGAGGGGAAATACTCGAAATAAGCGCGATAAAAGTCAGAAATCAACAAGAAACGGAATATTTTTCCGAACTTATAAAAATACATAATAAAGTCGGCGCGTTTACGACAAAACTTACGGGAATCACCAATGAGATGATATTAAAAGAAGGAAAAGAATTAGTCCTTGTATTGAAAAACTTTAAGGATTTTTTGGGAGACGATATTATAGTCGGACATAATGTGAATTTCGATATTAACTTCATTTATGACAGCATGAAAAAAAATCTGGGTAGAAATTTAACAAATGATTACGTGGATACTTTAAGAATAGCCAGAAAAGTGTTGCCGCATTTGAAACACCATAAATTAGACGATTTGATTAAATATTTTAATTTGGTTGAGAGAAATGAGCATAGGGCGTTGAACGATTGTATTTTAACAAATCAAGTTTATATACGGTTGGGAGAGTTGTTGGAACCGCATCGGCAGCAAAGCGTCATATAAATTTTCGGGGCGGGGAATTAACGTAAAAACGTTTTAAGACAGAATGAGACTTTCGTTATAATGTCTGGTTAAAAAAACCTTTATTTTATTTGTATTTGGTTGGGATAATCGATTCGAGATGAAGAGGTTTAATCTGTTTTATTGTTTTATTTTTATCGGCGCGCGATGATGATTTTTCCTTTTTTTACAGGAAGAGGTCAAATATCTTATTGTCATTAACCGTTATTTTTGATATTTGATTTTTTTAGTTTGTGAGAATACTTGAATTTTTTATCTTTTTTATCCGAATTTATCTGAAAAAATATTTTTTAAGTTTTACAAAGAGAAAAGCGAAAAATTCAAAAAATCTCGCCCCTCTGACTTATTTTGTCGGAGGGGCGAGACAATATATAGAAGAGAAATACCGAATAATCTATTTTATGTGAGTCTTTTTTCTTCCGTAAGTAATCGCTCCAAGTAGAGCGCAGGCGCTTACAGAAAGAATCGCGTAGTATAATCCCATCAGGGTCGCGTCGCTCGTATGGGGAGGTTTATTTTCGTTCGCATTTTCCGAATTTCCGCTCTGAGAAGGAAGATTCTCTTCTTCTCGGTCGGGTTCGGTCGGCTGTTGGGGAGTTCCCGGGTTCTCCGGAGAAATTGGGGTTTCGTCCGTTATTTTTTCAAGGTTCTCGATAGCTTCTTCTATCGCTTCCGCCATCGCGTCGACCTGGGCTTGCTCGGAAACATCTAAGCCTCGTACAACCGCGTTTATGGCCGCTTCTACCGCGCTGAAATCTTTATAGTCATCTTTGTTGAGAGATTCCGCTTTCGCTATCGCGGCGTCTACTCTGTCGTAATTCGCTTCTGTAATCGGCGTGTCGGCGACGGTTTTTTTGATAGTGAAGGAATCTATTACGCTCATATCGGATACACGATAAGTCGTTATGCTAAAAGAATTGTCGGAAACTGTTATCTTGGAAATGTTCGCGGTATACTCTTGATTTTGAACCGCGGAGAACGGGAAGGATTCGTCCAAGATATCGTAGTGTTTTGAGCCCGAGCCTGAATTGGCGGTTATATAAAGGATACCTTCCGGATCGGTGACCGCCGTCGGAGCTTCTTTGCCGTCGTCATATTCGTAGCTTTCGAGTTCTGTCACGGGTTCGGCGCCGTCCATAATATACGTTCTGCAATAAACATGGTCATGACCCATAAATACCGTGTCGATGTCCAACTCCTCTAAAACCGGGATTATCATATTTTTAAATCCGTCTTCGTCTTCGATGTAGCTGTCATGAGCGTGTGATGCCACGGTGAAAATACTGTGATGAAAGACGGCTACTTTCCAAGATATTTCTCTGTTTTTTGTCTCTTCGATAGCCTCTTGCATGAACGCCTTGTGTCCCTCGACGTCTTCTTGGCTTCTGGCGTTGCTGTTAAGAACGAGGAAAAGCGTGTTGTTATAAACGAAGTAGTAGTCTCCGCCCGCCGCGGTTACTCCGTATTCTTCGGACTCGTTCGGCACGTTAAAATGCTGAGCGTAAGCGTTGGAATCGTCATGATTCCCGACCGCGGTAGCGACGGGTAAACCGAATAAGGCGTTATGTTCGAGATAAGCGTCGTATTCCTCTTCCGAATTCGCGTGTACCTGATCTCCCGCAGATATAAGAAAAGAGATATCGGAGAAAAGTTCGCTTTCCGTCACGGTGTTTAAGACGTTCTCCCATTCCGCGTCGTCTCTGACTATTCCGCTTGAACCGATTTGAGGATCTCCGACCAGAGCGAAAGAGAATTCGCCCTCTTTTCCGGTGGAGAAAGAATATATTTCTCCCGTTTTTCCTTTGTTATTCAGCTGATAGTAATAGGTCGTATCATATTTGAGGTCGGTCGCCGTCGCCTGACAGCTGTATTGTTCGTCATTGGTTACCGAAGATGTCGCGTCGAAGACTTTTCCGTTTGTCATATCCGGGTTTTCAGATATCGTAACGGAAGCCTCGTCAAGCGGCGAATACCATGTAAAGTTTATTTGGCTTTCAAAAGCGCCTACCGATAGGCTTATGTTGTTCTGGTAATCCACCTCATCCGTAAATAGGAAAAGTCCGGTACAGGAGAACCAGATATCAGGGCTTGTTTTGCTGCTGTTATGTATTTCTACGGCGATAGTGTTTTCTCCGTTATGAAGCATGCTTAAATCAACGAGGGTAAAATCGAGAGTTTCCGGACCCTGATCGGAACCTCCGTATTGTAAATTAGAGTCGAATCCGTGACCGAGAGACTCTCCGTTCTCGTCGCGGGCGATGTCGTGACCTTCCGCTACGCGTTGGCCGTTGATATAGACGATTATTCCGTCGTCATATTCTATTGAGCCGACGAGCATCGTATATCTTTCGAGATTGTTTATATTAAACGTCGTGCGGAAAAAGTAAGAGGGTGTAGAGTTTTTGCCGTCGCATCCGTCGAGAACCGTAGCGGCGGTACGAATCGTGTCATATTTCGCGTCGCCTTCATTTGAGCCGAATGGTCCCGCGGCGAGCTTCCAACCGTCGGTGTTAAAATTTTCAGAAGTCCAAGCCGTACGGTCGTATCCCGACTCGGAAACGTCCCCCGAAGGGTCGGTATTGTCATCCAAATATTCCCATTCGGATGTTCCTCCAAGGAGAAACGTAAAGGTTGAAAAGCTTAAATTGTTCATTGAAAACCAAATATCCGAGCTGTTATCGAAATGGTTATGTATTTCGACCGCGATAACATTTTCGCCGTCTTTAAGCGCGTTGAGCGCCGCGGAATCAGTGATTTCAAATGTTTCCGTACGATTCGCCTCGTTTGTAGCGTAACTGTTGTTAGAGTCACAGCCTTCCTCGTTGAAAGCGGCGACTTTAACTCCGTTAATATATATTATGGCCGCGTCGTCGTAAGAGATGCTTCCTGTTATCGCTGTCACAATAGAAGCTTTTTCAACATTTATCTTCGTTCGAAAATAATATGTCGGATAGTTCGTATCGTCTCCTTGGCATCCTTCGAGCGTAACGGAAGCGCCTCCATATTCGCCGCCGTTTTCTGCCCCGAAACCGCCCCTTCCGGTTTTCCACTCGCTGTCGTCAAAATCCACGGAAGTCCACGCTGTTCTGTTGTATCCCTCGTCGGAAGGATTTCCCGAGGGATCGGTGTTGTCGTCCAGATAGGACCATACTGTCGACCGGTCGATTTGATTCGGCAAATCAGTTCCCTCTTGCGCGAAGGCGACAGAAGTTATTGACATAATTAAAGCGATAGCTAGTAAAAAACTTATCAGTCGTTTCATTTTTTACCTCCAAAAATAATTATCTTCCGATTTAAATCGGACGTCTTATGTGTCTGAAAATAGATATCCTGAGATATATCTTGTCATTTTTTTCTCTTTTTTTTCTCTTCCGTATTTTGTGTTTCGAGAAGCGTGAAGCGTGAGTATAGTTAGTATAGTAGTATATTTAGGATATCTATTACTATTATTAGACACTTATTATTATAATGTCACCGTGTTAAAACAGAAAGCTTAGTTGTGTAAAATCTATGTAAGGAATAATATTGGAATAAGAGGTTGTTTTTCTTATATTAAAACAGTTGAGAGAGCCAATTACTGTCAATCGACGTTCTTGAACGATTTCGTGAAAGCTCCCGCGATAAAAGATTTTTTTATAAAATAAAAGGAGATATGGGTTTTCCCATATCTCTTTTTATTTATTACTTTATTTTGTTGCTGGATTCAGTATAAAAAGTCTAAGATTTTGTTTTCTTTGAATATTTTTCTCTCCCGTTTTATTCGCGTCGCGTCTCGCGTCGCCCTCTTTTTAAGCGAAATTTATTCTTTGACGTTTTTATGAGGTAAAAGTAGAAAGTGAGACATAAACACGAAATTTTTTCAGACTTATTCTTTTTCAAATATGAGTTCTGATAATTGTCCTCTTGCGATTTCTATATTTTTAAAACTTTCTTTTGCTTTTTTCATTTTCTCTTGGTTGAGTAGAAAATAGGTCTTTTTTGAATATTCCGCCAACTGTAAAAATCCGAGTTTTTCCGAAAAAGTTCCGATAAAATCCGCCGTTTTCATCGAGCTGCTTCTGATTTCCATTTTTAAAAATGTTTTGAGCCTCGCAAAGCAAGGGTCTTTCAAAAATTCTTTCACGCAGTAAACATATAGTTCCTCGTCTCCCAGAAAATTTTCGAGAGCTTTTTGAACGTCGACATCGTTTTTATTAAGAATCTGTATCTCCTTTTTCATTGTTTTTCCCTTTGAGTTTTTTGCGTGACGATACATCGCCAGCCGCGTTTCTCAGCGTCTTCGATAACTTTAAATCCATTCTTTTTCAAAGCTTGAATAACTTCTTCTCTTCTTTCTGTAATTATTCCCGACAAAATGAAATAGGCTTTTTCGGTCATATAGTCTCCTATAAAATCGCATAGTTTTATCAGAACGTCGGCCACTATGTTAGCGATTATAATATCATATTTTTCATTTAATATAATCGAAGGGAAATTCCTGTTTCTGTCGAGAATATCTCCGGTTTCCGCTCTGAATTTTCCTTGAAATTTATTGAGAGAAACGTTTCTTGTCGCTACTTTTACGGCATTCGGGTCTATATCTACGGCGTCGACTCTCTCGGCCCCGAGGATAAGCGCGGCGATTGAGAGAATTCCGCTGCCGCAGCCGAGATCCAAAACTCTCGTTGTCTTTCTTCCCGCGATAGCGATATTATTTTTATTGCCGAGATCGTCTGTGAGAAATTCGGATAACGACGCGTCGGGATTACGGTCGGAATCTTTTTGAGAATTGTTTTTCTCTGTTTCGGTTTCTTTTCCGTCGTCGCTTGTTATATCGGCGACTTCCTTGTTTGAAAAATCGTTATCTTTAATTTCGGTTTGTTCCGGGTTTTTCAAAATTTTATTTTTTTGAGACGCGAGGCCCTCGGGAGAGAGAACTTCCTGTAACTTTTCAAGGCAAAGCGCCGTGGTCTCATGATTCCCCGTGCCAAAAGCAACTCCCGGGTCTATTCGAAGTATTGTTTCTCCGGAAGCTCTTTTATAATCTTCCCACTCCGGGACAACGGTAATATTTTTTATCTTCAACGGTTTATAATATTGTTTCCAATTATTTTGGAAGTCTTCTTCCTTCACTGTGTTTTCCAAAACTGAAAAACTAATTTGTTCCGCGTCAAATCTTTCTTTTATAAAGATAAGGTTTTCTTCCGTATTCACGTGCTCAGCGAAATAAATATGTAAAAGCGCCGTTTCCTTATCTTTTTTTAAAAGTTCCTCATCAACCAACGCGAAATTCTTTACCAGAGGACAATCGAGTAAATCTGAGTAATCCTCGGTGTAAATTCCGCCGATATCGAGCATCGATACTATCGCGGAAGCCTTTTCCGCGTCTTTCGTTTTTATTTTGAGGATGATTTCTTTATACCGCATTTCTCTTTTCCTTTATTTTTGTCTTTATCTTTATTTTTATTTTTATCTTTATCTTTGAAATATTCGCAATATTCTTTAATAAAGCAGTTCTCGCAGCCCGGGTTTTGAGCTTTGCATATCTTTCTTCCGTGAGCGACCATGGCGTGGGAATAATGAAACCCCGTGTTAGGCGGAAGAATTTTTTTTAGGGTTTTTTCTACGATTACAGGATTTGTGCTGTCGCAGAGCCCTAATCTGTTTGATAGTCGTATACAATGAGTGTCTGCTATTACTACCGATTGATCTCCGTAAATTTCTCCCATCATCAGATTTGCGATTTTGCGTCCGACTCCCGCCAAAGAGCAAAATTCCTCTATGGTTTCGGGAAAATGTCCAGATTCTTCCAATTGTTTCGCCGCCGCGATGATATCTCTGGCTTTCGAATGATAAAGGCCGCAGGAAAATATCGCTTTTTCAAGCTCTTCTTTATCCGCGTTGGCGAAGTCTTTGGCTGTTTTATATTTTTTAAACAGTTCTTCGCATACGATATTAACTCTCACGTCGGTGCATTGCGCCGATAGACGAGAGGCCACAAGCAGTTGCAAAGGAGAAGAGAAATTCAAAGCGCATTTGACCTGCGGATATTCCTCAAATACTTTTTTTATAAATTTTGGAATCTCGCTTTTTTTCATTTTTATTTTTTATCTCCCGTATTCTTCTTAATTTCTTCCCAGTATTTTTTCGCGGCCTGTTCCGTTTTGTTATCTCCGAATTCGTAATATTTCGCTCCTCTGAACGTTTCCGGCAGGTATTCTTGGCAGACGTAATGATTTGGAAAATTGTGCGGATATTTATACGTAAGACCATGCCCCAGTTTTTCCGCTCCGCTGTAATGAGAGTCTTTAAGATACTCCGGTATCTCTCCCGCTTCTTTGTCTTTAAGGTCGGAGATCGCTTTGTCGATTGAGTTGATAACCGAGTTTGATTTCGGCGCCGTCGCCAACAAAAGAACCGCTTCCGCGAGCGGAAGCCTTGCCTCCGGAAGCCCGAGTTGAATCGCCGAATCGACACAGGCTTTTGTTATCGCCGCCGCCTGAGGGTAAGCGAGGCCGACATCCTCAGCGGCGATTACCAAAAGCCTTCTGCAAAGAGAAGGCAAATCTCCCGCTTCCATAAGTCTCGCGGCGTAATGCAAAGCGGCGTTCTCATCGGAACCTCTGATTGACTTTTGAAGCGCCGACAAAATATCGTAGTGTCCGTCTCCGTCCCTGTCGTATGTCATATTGCTTTTTTGAGAGAGATTTCTGGCGGTTTCAAGAGTAATTTTCAAAGATTTTTGGCCGACTTTTCGATTAGTAAGCAACTCGACCGTGTTAATTGCTTTTCTTACGTCGCCGCCACAGGTCGCCGCTATATGAGAAATCACTCCGTTTTCTATCTCATAGCTGACGTCCGGATTTTCTCTCATAACAAAATCAAACGCTCTTCTAACGACTTTTTCTATTTCTTTTTTCTCTACCGGGCGAAACTCAAAAACCGTCGAACGGCTGAGAATGGCGTTGTAAATATAGAAATACGGATTTTCGGTTGTCGAGGCTATAAGCGTTATGTCTCCGTTTTCAATAAATTGGAGGAGAAGTTGTTGCTGCTTTTTATTAAAAAACTGTATCTCATCGAGATATAGAATTATTCCTTTTTCATTTTGCAGAGAATCGATTTCCGAAATAATATCCTTAATATCCGCCGTTGAGGCGGTGGTGGCGTTTAATTTATAAAGCGTTTTTTCCGCGCGAGAGGCTATTATATACGCGAGAGTTGTTTTTCCTGTTCCGCAACGTCCGTAAAAAATCATATTCGGGATATTCCCGCTCTCTATAATTGTCCTTAAAGGCATCCCCTTGCCGAGAAGATGCTTTTGTCCGACCATTTGGTTTATGGTTTCGGGCCGCATTTTAACCGCAAGGGGAATCTTTTTTACGCTATCCATAACAACATTAATACACTTTCTTGTATCGTTTTAAATTTTTCTATATAGTTGTTTAGAATCCTTTTGTCCTAATTTAAAATATGGTTTTTTTCTCGTTATTTAGATTCTTGTTTCGATGTTTAAGTTTTTTCTCCGTTATTTAATCTTTTACGCTAATGTTTAATTTTTTCGTATTTAGTTTTTTTATTTTTAGCGTTAAAGTTTTTTTTGTATTTCTTCTTTTAGTTTTTTATTTTTAGAGTTTGAGTTTTTCTCGACATTTTGAGCTTTTGTATAAGAATTTATTAAGTTTTTATATAATGATTCAAGTCCTTATATAATTGATTTAAGTCCTTATGTCGATATTGGGGTTTGTCTTGGTTTTTAAGTCTTTTATTATATAGGCGTTCGGACATTTGTTATTATTTCAGCGTTTAAGTTTATATATAAAAAGTTAAAGAAAAGAAGTTAATGTTGGGAGTAGTTAGGAGCTTCTTTTGTTATATGTATGTCATGCGGATGACTTTCTTTGAGGCCCGCTCCCGTTATTTTGATAAATTTCCCCTTTTCTTTAAGTTCCGGGATAGTATGAGCCCCGCAATAACCCATTCCCGAGCGAAGTCCGCCCAAAAGCTGGAATATTGTGTCCGAAACTTTTCCCTTATAGGGAACTCTTCCTTCGACTCCTTCGGGAACGAGTTTTGACGCTCCTTCTTGGAAATAGCGGTCTTTTGACCCCTGTTTCATCGCCGCGATTGAGCCCATTCCTCTGTAAACTTTAAATCTTCTGCCTTCAAAGAGTTCGCTTTCTCCGGTTGATTCGTCGCATCCCGCGAAGAGAGATCCCATCATAACGACGTCTCCTCCCGCGGCTATCGCTTTCGGGATGTCTCCGCTGTATTTGATACCGCCGTCGGCGATTATGGGAATATTCTTTTTTTTAGCGACCGAGGCCGCTTCAAGAATCGCCGTTATTTGAGGAACTCCTATTCCGGCGACGACTCTTGTCGTACAAATAGAACCGGGACCTATTCCTACTTTGACAGCGTCCGCCCCCGCGTCTATAAGGAATTGAGCTCCTTCTGCGGTGGCGATATTTCCGGCTATGATTTGAGCGTGGGGGAACGCGCCTTTAATTTTTTTCAGGGTATTGGCTATATTTTCCGAGTGTCCGTGAGCGGAATCCAATACCATAACGTCCACGCCGTTAGCTAAAAGCGCCTCGGCTCTTTCCAATACGTCGGCGGTAACTCCGAGAGCTCCTCCGCAAAGAAGTCTTCCGTTGTCGTCTACCGCGCGATTCGGGTATTGAATCGCTTTTTCTATGTCTTTTATAGTGATAAGACCTTGGAGATTTCCGAGTTTATCTACAAGGGGAAGTTTCTCGATTTTGTGTTTTCTCAGTATCTCCTGGGCCTCCGAAAGTGTTGTCCCGACGGGGGCCGTAATAAGGTTGTCCTTTGTCATAACCTCTTTTATGGGGAGATTGTAGTCTGTAATAAAACGAAGGTCTCTGTTCGTCAGAATACCGACAAGCTTTTTGCCCTCGCAGATAGGGACTCCGCTTATTCTGTATTTTTCCATAAGAGAGTTCGCGTCCGCAACGATATGTTCTGGGCTGAGATAAAACGGGTTAGTGATGACTCCGTTTTCGCTTCTTTTAACTTTGTCAACCTCCTCGGCTTGTTTTTCTATCGTCATGTTTTTATGAATAATGCCGATACCGCCCTCTCTCGCCATCGCGATAGCCATTCTGTGTTCTGTTACTGTATCCATGGCGGCGCTCATAAGAGGAATATTGAGGCGGATATTTTGAGTGAGGTTGGTCGTCAAATCGACGTTTCTTACGACGATATCCGAGTGTGCCGGTATCAAAAGCACGTCGTCGAAAGTAATTCCCTCGCAGACTATTTTGTCGGAAATAATGTCGTTAGTCATCTTGTTCTCCCCCTTGGATTATATTTTTTCAATTTATTTTTTATTTTATCATAAATAAGATAAAAATGCAATAGCAAAAGTTTTTTTCTTAAAAACTGACAAAATTCGTCTAAAAGGCGTTATTTTCGCTTTTTTTACGGGTTTAAATTGAATTTTCCGATATTTTTTTCAAAAAGTTCAAATGACTCGGGTTAAGCGAAACGTTTGACTTTTTCTTTTCAGAATGATATACTAAACAAGCTACTGATTATTTAAAAAATATTTATCCGTTTATAAGAAAATATAAAATATAAGCGTAAAAAGACGAGAGAGAGGAAGCTGATTTATGTTCGATATTTTTTCTCTTAAAGATTTTAAGATGCCGGACGGATTTTTATGGGGAGCGGGTTATTCCGGACATCAAGTCGAGGGGAATAATAAATATTCTCAGTGTTGGAAAAAGGAGATTGACGAAAATTATTCTGAAAAATCCGGCCTTGCCTGCAATAGCTACGAGATGTATATGACTGATATCGATTTGATTCGCAATCTCGGTTTGCAGGCGTTTAGAACCTCGGTGGAGTGGAGTCGAATCGAACCGAACGAGGGGATTTTTTCCGAGGAGGCGGCGGAACATTACGTTTCCTTTTTTTCAACGCTTAAAGAACAGGGCGTTAAAGTTTTTGCGACACTGGTTCATTTTTCTCATCCTCAATGGCTTGAGGAAAAGGGGCATTTTACAAAGATTGAAAATCTTAAATATTTCGAGAGGTATTTAAATTTTATAGTTCCTAAAATAGCCCCTTACGTGGATTTTTGGAATGTCTTCAATGAGTTTAATTTAGGAACGAGCGATGATGAGGTATGTTTGAAGCTTTCGAGTCTGCGTTTTCACGCTCTCGGTTATCATATTATAAAAAAATACTCCGACAGTCCGGTAAGTTCGGCGCACGCTCTCGTGCAGTATATGCCGAAAAGGCCTTTCGATCGTTTTGACTCAGGCGTCGCCGATTATATAGATTTATGCGATAATGAGTTTTTCTTCCACGCGATAAGAACGGGGGAAATAGTTTATCCCGGAAGAGACGGAGAATATGTCCCTGAGCTCAAAAACAGCGTCGATTACTGGGCCGTGAACAGTTATGTCCGCACAATGATCGACGCGAGAGAAAAGACCTCGGTTGGCTCTCGGTTTTCGTTCTCGAAAATGAAGATGATAGCCGATGATTTTTATCTTGAAGAGATAAATCCGGAATGTATAGTAAATAATTTGAGCCGTCTTATTGATAAGCCCGTATATATAACCGAGAACGGATGTTCCTGCGACAACGACGATATAAGAGTAGCCTTTATAAGCGTTTATCTCGCCGCGGTTAGGGAATGTATAGATCTCGGGTGCGATGTCAGAGGTTTTTTGTATTGGTCGTTGCTGGATAATTACGAATGGTACAGTTATCGCCCTCGTTTCGGTTTATATTCGGTGGATAGGAAAACTTTTGTTCGTACTCCGAAAAACAGCGCCGGGTTTTATTCCGAGATAATAAAAAATAATGGGGTCTCTCAATCGATAATAAGAAAGTATTTGAAAGAAAACCCGACTTTGAAGTGAACAAAAATAAAACCGTCGTTTACGGCGGCTTTATTCATAAAATAATAGAAAAAATCAGTTTTTATATAAAATTTTCTTATTTAAAGATAATATTATCGAGAAGCGTAGATAAATATATTATAAAAATTATTTTATAATTTGAAGAAAAACCGTAAAAACAATATTATATTGTTTTTACGGTTTTTTAACTTTATTTTTTTCAATATCTTTACAATACGGTTGTTTTAAACGATTGAAAAGAGAAAAAATCGAAAAGACAGAAAAAAGGGAAATAAGAATAAATTGGGAAAAGAACTCTCTATTTCTTTTTTCTGTTTCGTTCTTTTTATTCAAGCTCGAAAGCTCCGGTATAAAGCTGATAATACGTTCCCTTTTCCTCGATTAACTTCTCGTGGTTTCCTCTTTCGATAATTCTTCCGTGGTCAAGAACCATTATAACGTCCGAATTTCTGACAGTAGACAGTCTGTGAGCGATAACAAAGACGGTTCTTCCCTCCATCAGTTTATCCATACCTTTTTGTACTATTGATTCGGTTCTCGTGTCTATTGAGGACGTGGCTTCGTCGAGAATCATAACCGGAGGATCTGCGACCGCCGCTCTGGCTATCGCGATAAGCTGACGCTGCCCTTGAGAAAGATTCGTTCCGTTGTTTGAAAGTTCCGTATTGTATCCGTCGGGAAGTCGAGTAATAAAATCGTCAGCTCCTACCAGCTTAGCCGCGGCGACGCAATCCTCGTCGGAAGCGTCTAATTTGCCATAACGGATATTATCCATAACGGTGCCGGAAAAAAGGTTTGTATCCTGTAAAACTACGCCGAGAGAACGACGTAAGTCGGATTTTCGTATTTTGTTTATGTTTATTCCGTCGTAACGTATTTTGCCATCGGCTATATCGTAGAAACGGTTTATCAGGTTTGTGATAGTTGTTTTTCCCGCTCCCGTAGCTCCGACAAAAGCGACTTTTTGCCCTGGCTCCGCGTAGACGGTCACATCGTGCAGTATCTCTTTGCCCTCTTCGTAAGCGAAATCCACGTTCGTCAGCCTTACGTCGCCGCGGAGAAGAGTATAAGTGGTTGTTCCGTCCTTGTGAGGATGTTTCCACGCCCATTTCCCGGTACGTTTTTTCGATTCGGTAATTTCCCCGTTTTCCGAAACTTCGGCGTTGACAAGAGTGACATATCCGTTATCCGTTTCTTTGTCTTGGTCCATGAGCTCAAATATTCTTTTAGCTCCGGCGAGTCCCATTACTATCGTGTTTATTTGCTGAGCCGCCTGATTTATGTTCCCCGAAAATTGCTTTGACATATTCAGAAACGGCACGAGAATACTTATATCGAACGCCAATCCGGAAAGACTGATATTCGGCAGTCCGGAGAGGAGGAAAAGTCCTCCTACAACGGCTATTATGACATACAGGAGATTTCCTATATTCATAATTATCGGGCCAAGACTGTTGGCGTAAGCGTTTGCTCGATATCCGTCCTCATAAAGGGCCTCGTTCACTTCGTCAAACCCTTTTTTCGCTTCTTCTTCATGACAGAAAACCTTGATTACTTTCTGCCCGTTCATCATTTCCTGAATGTAGCCTTCGGCGCGGCCGATCGATTTTTGCTGTTTTAAAAAATATTTCGCCGAGCCTCCGCCGATTTTTTTAGATATAAGAACCATCGCGAGAACGCCTAAAATTACCACAACGGTCATCCATACGCTGTACCATATCATTATCGAGAAAACCGCCGCGACTATAACAACCGACTGCAAGAGCATCGGGAGCGACTGCGAAATCAACGGGCGTATTGGATCTATATCGTTGGTGTAGTAACTCATTATATCGCCGGTTTTATTAGTGTCAAAGAATTTTATCGGCAAATCCTGCATCCCGTCGAACATTTGACGTCTGAGTTTGCATAGAAATCCCTGCGTTATCGTTACGGTCAGCTGGGTGTAAAGAGTAATGGCGGATATTGAAAGCACATAAAACGCTATTAGAAGAGAAACCATGGGGATTATAGTTTTGCTTGCCGTTTCCCAGTCTCCCGTTTGAACCCAATTCTCAATGGCCGCCACCACGTTTTGTGTGAATATAGACGGAATCGCGGCGGTTATCGCGGAGAAAATTATACATAAAATGGTCACGGGAACCAATACCGGATAGAATTTAAAAAGCATTTTCAGAAGCCTTGCGAGAGTTCCTTGTTTCTTTTGTTTTTGCTTATTCATCGCTATCGCCTCCGTTCGTCTGTTGTTCGTAGATTTCACGGTATATATCGTTTGAAGCTATAAGCTCGTCATGAGTTCCGGAAGCTGTGATTTGTCCGTTATTCATAACTATTATAAGGTCGGCCTCCTGTACCGACGCTATACGCTGAGCAATGATAATTTTTGTTGTTTCGGGTATATAAGATTTAAATCCCGCTCTGATAAGAGCGTCGGTCTTTGTGTCGACGGCGCTTGTCGAGTCGTCGAGAATAAGAATTTTCGGTTTTTTAAGAAGGGCGCGGGCGATACAAAGCCTTTGTTTTTGTCCTCCCGAGACGTTTGTTCCTCCCTGCTCGATTTTCGTGTCGTAACCGTCGGGGAAGGATCTCACAAAATCGTCCGCCTGAGCCATCTTACAGGCGTCAATAATTTCCTCATCGGTAGCGTTTTCATTGCCCCAACGAAGATTCTCTTTTATGGTTCCGGAGAAAAGAAGATTTTTTTGCAAAACCATGGCGACTGAATCTCTGAGAGATTTTATATCGTATTCTCTGACGTCGCGACCCCCGACATTGACCGAGCCTTCCGTCACGTCGTAAAGGCGTGGAATAAGCTGTACGAGTGAGGATTTTCCGGAACCGGTCCCTCCGATTATCCCTACTGTCATTCCGGATTTTATATGTATGTCAATATCGGAAAGGGCGTATCTTTTTGCCTTGTTTGAGTATTTAAAGTTTACGTTGTTAAAGTCTATTGAGCCGTCCTTTACTTCTGTAATCGGGTTTTCGGGGTTCTCCATCGACGGAATTTCTTCAAGAACTTGACAAACTCTATGCATCGATTCGGCCGACATTGTTATAATAACATAGATCATTGACAGCATCATTAACGCCATAAGGATTTGGAATCCGTATGTTAACATCGCGGAAATTTGTCCTATATTCACCGTTTGTCCAAAAGAGGATATTGTCATCTGCGACCCTATAAGCAGAATGAAAACCATGTTGAAATAGAGGCAAATTTGCATCAAAGGAGAGTTGAAAGCGACTATTCTTTCCGCTTTGGTAAAATCTTTTCTTATGTCTTCCGCGGCGGAGCCGAATTTCTTTTTCTCATAATCTTCTCTTGAAAAACTTTTCACGACTCTCATCGCTCGTACGTTTTCTTCTATCGATTCGTTCAGCTTGTCGTATTTTTTAAAAACTCTTCTAAACGCCGGCATAGCGGTCTTTCCTATCAAAAAAAGTCCAAACGCGAGTACCGGAACGACTATAACGAAGCACGTCGCCAGTCCTCCGCCCATTACGTAAGCCATTATAATTGAGAAAATAAGCATGAGAGGGCTTCTTACCGCGGTTCTGATTATCATCATGTAAGACATTTGAATGTTTGAGACGTCGGTAGTCATACGTGTGACGAGTGAAGAAGACGAGAATTTGTCTATATTGCCGAAAGTATAAGTCTGTACTTTCTGAAAAAGATCGTGTCGCAGATTTTTCGCGAATCCCGCCGACGCTTTTGAACAAGTAAAACCCGCTAGTCCTCCGAAGCATAGAGAAAGAAGCGCCAGTAGGACGAGAATAACTCCCGTGGTTAGAACTTGCGACATATTAATTCCGCCGTTTATTTTATTTATAAGATCGGCTGTTATAAAGGGAATTGTAACCTCTATCGCCGCTTCTCCGACGACAAGCAAAATAGTTAGTATTGTCGAGGTCTTATATTCTCTTATACAGCCAAAAAAATGTTTCAGTTTCGACATGGACTGTTCGTCTCCTTTCAGTAGTATTTCGCTTTTGGAAGATTTATTTTAAATAGCTTGTTTTTATAATTAATTACTGTTTCTCATTGATTCTCGTTTTTTTTTCGTTATTCATTTTCTTTACGGATTCGTCGAGCTTTCGGAAAAACAGATAACAAAATATACAAACAAATACAAACAAATACAAACAAAATCTTGCCCTGGTAAATCCGGATTATTCCTGTTTCGTACTTGACGATAATTACAAACTTATTTGTTCGGCGTCGCCGTTCCGTCGATGGCAAAAGCCCTATAAAAAATTATTATTTATTATTGTTATTTATTTTTTTTATGTTATATTTATGTTATATTTATTTTTTATTTGTTTTTGCCTCTCTTATTCTTTGCTTTTTAATTTGAAGAGTGAAAAAAAGCAAATTGATATACAAATTGATATAATTGATATAAATTAATGATTTTTTATTTATCTTTGTTGAGTTTTTATTATTAGTTTTAGTTAGAAATTTTGGTCATATTTCTCTCTTTTTTTATTTAATTTATTTTCTATTTTGGTTTCTATTCTTTATTGATTTTTATGTTTATTTTTTTTATTTTGTTACGCCTCGGCGAGTCCTTCCGAAATCCCAAGAAGAATTATTCCCACGATAACCGCCGCGACACAGGCATATTGGGACACTTTCAGCCTCTCTTTTAAAAAGATTCTCGAAAGTATTACCGATATAACGCAATATGAGGCTATCATCGGAGCTGCGAGCATAGGTTCGGACGCCATCGCGTAAACATAAAAGATTTGTCCGAACTGCTCGAAACACGCGGCGGCTCCTTTTGTTTTTATTTCTTTTAATGAAAACGGATTGTAAGGTTTTTTCGTTTTTATCAGCATGTATAACCATATTACTATACCGGCCGCGAAGAAAGTTAATCCGTAAAGAATTATTACGTCTATTTCTCCAAGTCCGAGTCCCGTTTCCTCGTCGAGAATAATTCCGTCCGCCGCGGTTCCGACGGTATCGAAAACACAGTATAGCAGAGGGAATATTAAAGCTAACGCCCCGAAACGGTATTTTTTCTCACTTTTTATTTCCGAAAGAGTTTTTTCCTTAGAGGATATTTTCTTCTCTACTATCGCTAACGCTACGACTCCCGCGACGATTATTATAGTTCCTGTTATGTCGAGAGGGGAAAACTCCTCCGAAATCGCTGTGACTCTGCCTACCGCCAAAAAATAAATTATCATCGCGATTGTCGAGAGCGCTCCCGAGGCGTTTTGAACGGGAGATACGATAGATAGCTCTAAATAACGAAGCCCCGCATATCCTATTACCATGGAAATTATGTAAGCGAGAGACGCGGGAGAATATTTGATTGCGTTTTCTATAAGAGAGATAGCGGAGAATTTTGTTTCCGCGAATGGAATCAGAATAACGGCAACTATGCCCATTACGAGTCCGACCCAGACGGCGGTTTTTAAATGAGAGTGGTTGTCGTTTTCATCGGAACTTTTTTTATAAAATAAATCAGCGAACCCCCAGCCGAGAGTCGCTATTAAGGCAAATATGAACCAAGACATATTTTTCTCCTTTAAAATCACGAGAATTTTAAAAAATTAAGAATATTAAAAATACTAAAAAACAATATTAAAAATATTTATTAATATAAATATTTATTATAATTACTAAGTTGTTACTATTTATTATAAATCTAATTAAAAATATTTGCAATAGAATTTGCAAATATTTCAAAGAAAAATCTTCGTTTATTAACTTATTTTTTTATTCTGTGGAAGATACGTTTTTTATAAGTATTTTCAAAAAGTTTTATCTAATCAGATGAAAAACTTTATTGCGTTTTTTTGGATTCTTTTACGCTTTCCGTCTGTTTAAGTAAGTCAAAAATATATTTATCGATTTTAATAACTTGACATTTTTAATTGTTTTTGATATACTGATTTGCGAATGAATCGCGATTTTGAAAGAGAGAAAACATTGTAAAAGCTTTTCAAAATTTTTTTTATTTTTATCTATCCTGTTTTTTATTATCACTTTTATTATTGTGCTTATTAATGTCTTTTCTTTTTTGTTTTATTTCTCAATTTGGTTTTTCATTTTTTGTTTCTTGTTCCCTTACTTTTTTCTTTTTCATGGATATTTCATTGTTTTTTATATTTACCGTTTAATATTTTTTTATATTATTTTTACATAATTAGACGGTTGTAACTTATTTCTTTTACTGAAAATTTACGGAATTTTATCGGAGGATTTTTATATGAAAAAATTTATTGTTTTTATATTATCGGCGATTTTTTTTGTCGGTATTTTCTCGGGCTGTTCCCTTTCAAATGATGGCGGAGGAGTAGGCGAGCAAGGAGAAACGGATGGTTTAAAAATAGTGGTTACCGTTTTCCCGGAATACGATTGGCTTCGTGAAATAATGGGGGAAGTTTTTTCTTCATCGAAAGTCACTTTTCTGCTTTCCAACGGAGTGGATATGCATAGTTATCAGCCGTCCGCAAACGATATAATAGAGATATCTACCTGTGATATTTTTGTCTATGTCGGAGGAGAATCCGATTCTTGGGTTGAGGACGCTTTGAAAAATGCCGAGAATAAGGATATAAAAATAATAAATTTGATTGAGATTCTCGGCGACGCCGCGAAAGAGGAGGAAATTACGGAGGGGATGCAGGCGGAAGAGGAACTCGAAGAAGAAAACGGTAATTCTTCTCATTCTCTCGGAGAGGCGAATGGGGAGGGAGATACCGCGAGTTATGACGAACATGTTTGGCTTTCTCTTAAAAACGCGGTTATTTTTTGCGAGAGAATTTCCGAGGCGCTTCAAGAGGTCGATCCCCAAAATGCGGGAACATATCGGGAAAATACTGAAAGATATGTAGAGAAACTAATAGAACTTGATTCTGAATTTTCTTCTTCTATTGATAACTCGTCGAAAAAAACTCTTCTTTTCGGAGATAGATTCCCTTTCAGATACCTTATCGACGATTATTCTCTTTCTTATTATGCCGCGTTTCCCGGATGCTCGGCGGAGAGCGAAGCGAGTTTTGAGACTATTTCTTTTCTCGCCGCCAGACTTAATGATTTGGATATTACGACTGTACTTACAGTCGATGGATCGGATGGGGGAATCGCCGAGGCGATTATTTCGGCGTCAGGAAAGAGCGATGTTCAAATCCTTTCTCTTAATTCCATGCAGTCCACGACTCTTGACGACGCTCAAAGCGGAGAAACTTATCTTTCGATAATGAAAGAAAACCTTGACGTGTTGAAAATAGCTCTTTCTTGATGGTTGGAAGTCGTTGTCTTTTATTTTTAGCCTTTCGGTCCGATATTTTTAGTACCGTATTAAGTACCATAAGAGTGTAATTGTCCGAGAATAAATAACTCTGACAGTTGCAATTATTTTATAAAAGGGGCGTAATTGCTCTAACGTCGATTTTTTATGGATTTTTTGGCCCTTTTTATTTTTTTGATGATTTCTTTTCAAAATATAAAAAAACGGATAGAAATAGAGGTCGAGGTAAGTTATTTGTATCACGTATTATTAATTTTAAGATACTGTAAATTGTAATTGTTATAAAAGGCAGAGCCGACGCTTTATCGTCGGCTCTGCCCTTATTTTCGGTTTGTATATTTTTTGTTTCAGTTTTTATGTTATTTCGTTTCTGTATTTTTTTACTGTTCTTAATTTTCTTTTTTCCATACCGTTCTGTTGACGATTTCCGTATAGCTTTGTATTATTTTGACGACTTTTGTCGAGACGTTTTCATCCGTATAATATGGAACCGGAACGCCGTTATCTCCGTTATCTCGCATTGATATCGCGGTTTGAACGGCGTTTAAAAGGCTCTTTTTGGTTATTCCGGCGAGAATAAAACAAGCGTTATCCAAAGCTTCCGGACGTTCTGTAGAGGTTCTTATGCATACCGCTGGAAACGGTTTGTTTATCGAAGTGAAAAAGCTCGCTTCTTCGGGAAGCGTTCCGCTGTCGGAGACTACGGCTAAGGCGTTCATTTGAAGTTTGTTATAATCGTGAAACCCGAGAGGCTCGTGTCTTACGACTCTTTTATCGAGCTTAAAACCTGATTCGTCGAGGCGTTTTTTGCTTCTTGGGTGGCAGGAATAAAGAATCGGCGAATCGTATTTTTCAGCGAGACTGTTTATCGCCCCGAAGAGAGAGAAAAAGTTTTTTTCGGTATCGATATTTTCCTCTCTGTGAGCGGAGAGTAATATATATTTTTTTGGAGAAAGATTTAATTTTTCAAGAATATTCGAGGTTTCTATATCTTTTAGATTTTCTCTAAGAACTTCCGCCATCGGGGAGCCTGTTACAAAAGTTCTTTCCTTAGGAAGCCCGCATTCCGCCAGATATCTTCTGGCGTGTTCGGAATACGCCATATTGACGTCGGAGATAATATCGACGACGCGTCGGTTTGTTTCCTCCGGCAAACATTCGTCTTTGCACCTGTTTCCCGCTTCCATATGAAATATCGGGATATGAAGTCTTTTCGCCGAGATAGCGCAGAGACAGGAGTTCGTGTCTCCGAGAATAAGCAGGGCGTCCGGTTTTATCTCTTTCATCAGCTTGTAGGAGAGGGCGATTATATTTCCCATAACGTCCCCAAGATTTCCTTCCGCGACGTTCATACATACGTCGGGTGGGGCGATTTTTAAATCTTTGAAAAATATGCCGTTAAGATTGTAATCGTAGTTCTGGCCGGTATGGGCAAGAATACAGTCAAAATATCTTCGGCATTTTCTTATGACGGCGGAGAGCCTGATTATCTCAGGGCGAGTCCCGACGATTATCAGGAGTTTGAGTCTTCCGTCGTTTTTAAATTTTATATCGGAATAATCAGTTTTGTTTTCCATTATCTGCCTCCACTTTTTCCCTGAATGTGTCGGGATTGTCTTTATCGAAAGGTTCGTTCGCCCACATTAAGGTAATGAGATTTTCTGTTTTGCTGGCGTTTATGATATTGTGAGTATAACCCGGAAGAATATGTACAGCTTTCAATTCCTCTCCCGAAACCTCGAATCTAAGTATTTTGTCGGAACCGATTTTTCTTTGTTCTATAATTCCGCGTCCCGATACGACGACAAACAATTCCCACTTAGTGTTATGCCAGTGTTCTCCTTTTGTTTTTCCGGGTTTGGAAACGTTTATTGAAAACTGTCCGCAGTTTCGCGTTTTCATTATTTCGGAAAAGCTCCCTCTTTCGTCCGCGTTTGTTCTTAGGGGAACGGCGATTTTATTTTCCGGGAGATACGAAAGATAAGTCGAATATAGCTTTTTTTCAAAAGATTTCGGAGGGAGTTCCGGCATAAGAAGAGTTTCGGGCTGTTTTGCGAATCGGTCCAAAAGCCCCGCTATTTCCCCGAGCGTTTTTTTGTATGTCGGTGTCGCCGCGTAAAATTTTCTTCTTTCCGCCGTTTTTCTCTTGTTTTCATCTCCAAAAGCCGCTTTTATTCCTTCTTCCTCAAAATCTTGACAGTGTCCCTTGCCTTCGAGCGCGTCGAGCATTTCGTTTACAAGGTCATCTATATACAAAAGCTCAAGTTCCGTATTTTTATCGTTTATAAATATAGGTAAGTCGTTTGCTTTATTGTGACAGAAAGTCGCCACCGCCGAGTTATAGTTCGGCCTGCACCATTTCCCGAAAAGATTGGGGAATCTGTAAACGAGAACATCAGCTCCGGATTCCTCTCCGTATTTAAAGAAAAGTTCTTCTTCTTCAAGTTTGCTTTTCCCGTAATCGCTGCCTTTAAATCTTCCGAGGAGCGTCGCCTGAACGGAAGACGCGACGACAATAGGGCAACGATTTTTGTGTTTTTTTAAGAAAGAAATAAGAACGGAAGAAAACCCGACGTTGCCCTCTGTAAATTCTTTCGAATTTTTCGGACGGTTGACACCGGCGAAATGGAAAACGAAAGAGGCCTCTTTGCAGAATTTGTCAAGTAACGACGGTTCTGTGTTTTTATCGAACTCAAAAATTTCGTCTATTACAAGATTAGGGCGAGAAAAGTTTTTTTTGTTTTGTATATTTTTTAAATTTTCTACAAGATTTTTCCCAACGAATCCGGAGGCTCCCGTAACCAGTATTTTCATAACTTTTCCCCGTTTTCCGAGAGCCTGTTTTTTATATATTCGAGCTCCGAGATTTTTTCTTTTGTTTCCTCTAATGTCAGCAGGCGGGTGTTTTGAGAGCTGAATTCCTCAATCGTGTTGAGAGATGCGTCTCCTTCTTTGAAATATTTGTCGTAGTTAAGGCTTCTTTTATCGCACGGAACTCGATAAAAATTACCCATATCGACGGCTGTCGCGCATTCTTCGTTGGTGAGTAGCGTTTCGTAAATTTTTTCACCGTGCCGTATTCCTATTATTTTTATATTTTTTTTATCATATCCGAAGAGTTCGCATACGGCCTCCGCCTGAGTTTGTATCGTGCAGGCGGGAGCTTTTTGCACCAATATATCTCCCGAGACACCTTTTTCAAAAGCGAATAAGACGAGATCGACCGCTTCGTCGAGAGACATGATAAATCTCGTCATCTTCGGGTCCGTCACTGTCAATGGTTGTCCGCTTTGTATTTGGTCTATCCACAGCGGGATTACCGAGCCTCGTGAACACATGACGTTCCCGTAACGCGTACAGCATATTTTTGTTTTTTCGGGGGATACGGTCCTTGACTTCGCTATAATGACCTTTTCCATCATTGCCTTTGATGTCCCCATAGCGTTTACGGGATACGCCGCCTTGTCTGTTGACAGACATACGACGGTTTTGACCCCGGCGTCTATCGCCGCCGTAAGAACATTTTCGGTCCCGAGAACATTTGTCTTTACCGCTTCTATCGGGAAGAACTCACAGGAAGGAACTTGTTTTAAAGCGGCGGCGTGAAAGATATAGTCGACGCCGTACATCGCGTTTTTGACTGAGGACAGGTCTCTCACGTCACCGATATAAAATTTTATCTTATCGGCGAAAGCCGGCATTTTCGCCTGAAAATTATGACGCATATCGTCCTGCTTTTTCTCATCACGGGAAAATATTCTTATTTCCCCGATATCCGTCGGGAGAAATCTTTTTAGGACAGCGTTCCCGAAAGAGCCGGTGCCTCCCGTGATAAGTAAAGTTTTGTCAGTGAATAATCCCATAGTAACCTCTTGTTTTTATTGTTTTTAATAATTTTTATTTCCGAACCGACAGCTTTAAATCTTAAATATTTAAATAGAACGATAAAAAACGGCAAAACCAACAGCAAAACCAACGGCAAAGCCGAAAAAGAAATTTTCTCAAATTTCTCAGAATATATCAGAATATAAAGGTAAAGACGAAAAAAAATTTTTTCTTCCTTCTTTGTAAAAAAAACGGTTCGATATCTTGTTTATAAATAGTAATGGCTCCGAATTTCCGATTTATTCGTTATTTTTTTCTTATTATACGGGTCGCTTTTGTATAGAGCCTTTTAAAAAACGGACTTTTTGAGTATTTTTTTATTGACGGATAAAAGCCTTTTTTTAGATTTTCGAAAAACTTTTCTCTGTTGCGATGCCTCGGAGTCGGATGAAGAAGCGCCGAGTTTCCGGCGGTCGCTTCGCTTTCGGATATCGGGAAAAGTTCCATGTTTCCCTCTTTATAAATTCTTTCAAGCAGTTTTTCTCCTTTGTCGGAATTTATTATTATGAGGGAGACTCCGGTTTCGGGGTTCAGCCTGTTATCGGTTTTTTCCGCTCCCCATCCGTCGCCGAGCGTAATATCCCCGGGTCTGTTTAAGTTTGCGAATGGACATTTAAGACATGATTTTCTAAAAAACAGCCGAGAATAATACGCTCTCAAAAAAGGGTCTTTTTTCGCGTCTGTAATTATTTCTTTTCCGTTTTCGAAGGTGATTTTGGCGGATCGGGTATTGATTCTCCCTTTAAGGGGCTCTTTGTTGCGGAAAGAATATTCTTTGATTTTGTTTTTGTGTGTTTTTTCGGTTTCTTCGATATAAATATCAAACAGCTTTTGACCGGGGCCTCCGTGGCAGACCAGATCTATTGTAAAGAGGTTTTCGGAAGGTTTAGTGAGAAAATTTTTGAGCGCCTCGACTTGGCACGGAGTAGAGACAAAAAGCACTTTTTCCCCCTGAGAAAGCATGTTTTTTATTTTAGAAAAACATCTGTTTGTGTCGCTCAATATATATTTTGATTTTCTGAATTTTTCAAAGTCTTTCTCGTTGTCCGCGAAAGAGTTAACGACTTTTAAGCCGTTCCACTTGACTCCGCATACGGTATATCCGTCTTTTAAAAGAATTTTTCCCACGGAGGAAAATGCCCCTCCCGAAGAACTTTTGAAGACAGTTTCCTTATTTTTATGTACTCCGAAAAATATACTTTTCGGAGTAATTTTGTTTTCCCTCGGTTTATTAAACGGGCAAACATTCTCGCATTTTTTGCAGGAGACGCATTTTGAGAGGTCTATTTTCGGAAACAAGAAGGTTTCGTTGTTTTCCGCGAAAGATATGCAATTTGTCGGACAGACCTCGACGCAAGCGCCGCAACCGCAGCACTCTGATTCTGTTCCGGATATCAAAAACATAGTTTTCCTCCCGATTTTATTGCAGTTTTTCGTTCAAAATTGTTGAGGAAACACCGTTTGTGTGAGGAAAATAAACAATATCGCAATTTACTTTTCGGAGTTTCTCTTCTATGTTATTATAAAGACATGAACCCTTCCAATCATCCCCGTGGAACAGTACGTCAAAACGATATTTCTCCCATGCTTCGAGTTTGTCGAGGGTCATCTGAGGAACTACCATATCTACGTATTTTATCGCTTCGACTATCTCTTTTCTTTCATCGTAAGGAACTATCGGTGTTTTGTGTTTATATGATTCGACAAGCTCGTCAGTGCTTACTCCGACGATCAGAAAGTCGCATTGTTCTTTTGCTTTTTTAAGGATATTGAGATGTCCGATGTGAAATAGATCGAAAACCCCGGTTGTATAGCCTTTTTTATAGTGTTTCATCTGCATCGTCTCCTGTAACGATCGTTTTTTCCCTGTCGGCGTTTGCGGCGGCCGTATCAAAGCATATTCTTTGCGGGCTGTGAGTAATTTGCTTTTCTTTCGGCGGAATCTTCATATATTCTTCCCCGTATAATCTTGTCAAGAAATATTCATAATCGTTCGGAACGTTATATTCTTTATTTTCAAAAAACAACTTTTTGGGAACTCCGTATATTTTTTTTGGCATAGTTTGCTTTATGTGGCCGTAATTGCTCGCGTAATTGACGTAAAAATCGTAACCTTTACCGTTTTCCTTTTTCATCAGCGCCGTTTGTTTTTTCGATAGTTCGGCGATGGAATACCTCCGGAGACAGAATTTTCTGATCTTTACCCAAAAAGGAACTTTTTCTCTTGTTTTTATCCCTATTCTTGAAATCATTTCGGAAGAAAGGAGCTTGATTTTTAAAGCTCGGAATCGTTTTATGAGGGAGTTTTCTTTTTTTGTGTCGTCAAGAGGAAAAATGTCAACGAAAATTTCTTTCGAAACGTTCAGATCAACAAGATTTTTTTCCTCGAACAACGTATTTTTTTTTCTTACTTTCGCGAAAGGAAGCCAGTAATTTTTATCGGTTTGGGGACAATGCAGATAGAAACGTTCGTCAAGTTCCGAAAGGCAGATATCGCGAAATCTCTCATAATCGTTTCTCGGCATAGCGACGTCGATGTCGTCGTCCCATGGAATAAATCCTCTGTGCCGTACGGCCCCCAGAAGCGTTCCTCCCGCGAGATAATAGACTATCGAATGTTTTTCGCAAAGTCTGTCGATTTCTTCCAGAATTTCTGTTTCGGTTTGTTGAAGTTTTTGCAGATATGACATATTTCCCTCTTAAAATTAAAAATAAAATATAAAGATTTTTTTCATATGAATCTTATTTGAATAATTTATAGATTTTTCTTTTTAGTCTGGGGATAAATTCCGACGAGCAATATTTTTTTAATACTTTGTCTATGTCTTGTTTTTTTATGTCTTTCATAAAATTTTTTGTAAGTGAGTTTATTTTAGCTTTTTTATAATATGATTGATTCTTTTTTAACGCTGCTTCTTTATTGACTTCTATCATAAAAGCAGAAGTTTGAAGAATTGCAAGTTCCTTTTTCCCTTTTTCAGAATGTGTTATAACAAGAGAAATTCCTTTTTCTACTTCTTCCTTTTCAAAAACATCCTCGGCTCCCCAATAGTCCGCGAGAGTTATATCGCTTTTATAAGCGTTGTTTTTTATTTCGCAATTGTAACATGACGGTCGGAGAAAAAGATTATTTACAAACCCTCTTAGATAAAAATTATTTTTTATGCTTTCATTGAAAGTCTTTCCGTTTTCAAATTCAATAAATAGCGAATATTCTTTTGTTTTGTCTGTTTTTTTTCTGAAAGACACCGCTTTTGTTTTAGCTCCCGCTTCTTTTTCTCTGGCTTCTATATATTTTTCCCAAACAAGCGGAGAGGGAACTCCGTGGCATATAACGTCTATTGTTAATAAGTTTTTTTTCATTGAATCGGGTATAAAAGCCGATAGCCCGGCCACTTGACATGGAGTTCCGCTGAAAAGTACGTTTTTTCCTTCTAAGAGAAATTTTTTAACGTCAGAAAAAGTTTGTCCCGTTTGACTTTGAAGATATTTTGAACCTCTGAGAAAACGTAAGTCTTGTTCATTTTTTATTGCTATATGTTTCGCGCTTTTAAAGTCTTCGGCCATAGCGCATCCTATGACAATTCCGTTATTGGAAAGATATTTTTGCGCGAATAAAGAGAAAATCCCTCCGGAAGAACTATTTTTCCTTATGTTTTCATCTTTCGCGTAAGCCGCTATAATAAATGGTTCTTCATATTTTTTTGAGGATGATAATTGCGGGCATATTTTTTCGCAATTATGACAATCGATACAAACGGAATAATCGATAGAGGGATATAGAAATCCGTTTTCTTTTTTCATAGATATGGCTTTTTTAGGACATATATTGAGACATGCCGAACATCCTGAGCATAGATTTTTGGGAATCATTTTTCTCTCCGAAAAAATATCTTTTTTATTTTATTTCTTTCTTTTTCAGTGGCTCCGAAGGCCATGTATCCTATTCCGAAAACAATTACGAAAGTAAATCCGGAAACCAGGAAAGAAAGAATAGTGTTTTCGATAAAATATCCGGCGGCAAATCCGGCCGCGGCGCCGATAATTTGATATATGAGAATTCCTTTTAATGCGTGGCGAAACATGTACGGAATATTTATTTTTAAATTTTTCATGTAATAAATATTCATAATTATGACTTGTCCTATTATTGTGCAGATACATGTCGCGACGGCGGCGCCGAACATCCCCCAAATATCAATCAAAAATATTGTGAGAATAATATTTGAAATAGTCGTTATAATAAGAGCGCAAGATCTTATTATTCGTTTATTGAGATAATTTAAAACATTTATAAGAACGCCGTTAATCGTATTAAAAAATTCGGGAATCATTAAAATTATGGCGATTAACCACGCGGCTTGATTTTCTTTTCCGTAAAGTAAATTTATGAACGGTTTCCCGGCCGCGATAAATCCGAAAAGTACTGTACCTCCTATCATGGCGGTTAATCTACATGGCGAAATAAGTTTTTTCATTAATTCCTGTTTTTGTATTCCGCGGCTCATATCCATTGATACTTGCGGCGCGTACATTGAAATAGGAATTGTTGATAACGAAGAGAAAATCATGTAAATATAAAGCGCTACCGAGTAAAGGGTCACGTCTGCCGGAGTCATTTTTATTCCGATAATAAACTTATCGACGTTATTGTTCGCTTGATTGACTATTGTTTGTAAAAAGATAGCTAAGCACAGTGGGAGAGAAGTTTTAAAAATAGTTTTCTCAAAATTAAATTTTCCGAATGTGACGTCAAGCTTCTTTTTACAATAAAAGATTGAGAAAATGAGTAAAATTACGCTGATGAAGAAATCAATAGCCGCTATCGCGATTGAGCGTTTAAAAAATATTATTATAATAATGAGAAGAATTGTACGAAGCAGTATCCTTGTAATATTTTGAATCGATACAAAAGAATATTTTTCAAATCCGAGAGCGATTCCCTTTATTGCTTGTAAATAGAATGAAATGACAAGATGTCCCGAAATTAAGATAAAAATATTTTTTGCCGAGCTAATTTGAGATACCGTCATCGAGTTCGAATATAACGCATCTATACAAAAATAAAATATAACCGAAAAAAGAATTATGACAAGAGCCAAAATATGTGACACTGTCCAAAGCGTCGATATATTTTTGTCAAGTTTTTCCTTCCCGGAGTTTTGTCCTCGACAAGCCGATATATTTCTGGTCATAACCGTCCCGACTCCAAATTCGAGAAGTACCAGATAATTAGCGAAGGACGATATCGTTTGATATATACCGTACTCGGTTCCTCCGAGGCTTTTTATTAGGAAAGAGGACAGGAAAACTCCGCATATCATATTGAGAATATTATATACGTATGATAGAGTTATTCCGGAACTCCGAGTATTCAATGATTTTAGAAGTTTCATTTTATTCCGCCAATAATTTTTTTTGTCGCGTCAATTATGCTTTGTTTGTATTCGGGAAGAATTTTTTTATAATGTTCTCGAATTCTATTTTCATTTTTAATAAGAATTTCTGTAAAAGCGTTTTTTATGTCGTCTTCGGCCGTTATGTTATTTTTAGACAACACATATCCGTCGCTGGTTCCGAAAATATCTTCTGCGATTCCTATTGATTTTATAGAGTAGCCGAGCGCTATTGCGGGCACTTCCGAGGAATACGCGGCGATTGTCGCGTGAGTCCTCGCTCCAATAAAGAATCTGCATTTAGATATGATATATTTGAGCTCCGAGCAGGAAAGTTCTTTTTCAATTATTGAAATTCTGTCATGAGTTTTATAATCTTTAAAAATTTTACGTAAAACTTTTATATCCTGAGAATTTTTTTCGGAATTATAAACATGAGGAATCAAGCAGACGGCCATATCTGTTTGGGAAAGGACATAATCTATAAGACATCTAATGTTTTTATATATAATATCGTTTTCGTCTTCTATATTTGAAAAAATCAAATGGCTTACATTTATTCCAAGAGTATTTCCTGCGATAAATTTTTCGGGAAGAGGCGTTTTTTTCTTTTCGAGATGAAAAGCCGGATCGCAGACTTTGAGAAGTTTTTCCTTAATTTTTATTACATTTTTTATATTCTCAAAAGTTTCTTTCTCTCTTGCTGCTATATACGAATATCTGTTTACGTCATTTTTCATTGTTTTGTCTGACAGTATTCTCTCGTCAAGGGAACACCCCCAAAAAACTGTTGGTATTCCGTTTTTCTCAGCCATTTCATTTAAGGCGTAACTCAAATACGGAGCGGAATAACAGTAAGTGTCCCCTCCTATATTAAAAAGCATCGTATTGTCTTTTTCAGCATCATTTTTTATTTCGTCAAAAAGCTTTTTGTAAAAAAATTTAAATCCCCAAATCCAATCTTTAAACAATTTTCTTTTTATTATAGTAAAGACTTTTTCAATAAAAGAACGATTTGGATACGAAACTATTTTAACCGTCGTTTGTAGGTTTAAAAAGCGGTCGTATTGTTCATCGAAAGACAAGAGCGTTATATCTGATATTCCGACTTTATTAAGAATTGTCGCCGTAGATCTTACGATAGCTTCGCACCCTCGGTTCATGCTTCCGGTATGTCCGCATAAATATACTTTTTTTATCATTCTTTCCACCAGTCGTTTTTTAAGATTTCCGCTTTGCTACACGGACCATTTTTATATATATAGGGATTTTTTTCCCCGTTGAGTATGCTCTTTGTAAGATTTAAAAATCTTTCCGCGGCAATCTCCGCGTTCCATTCTTCCGATATCGTTTTGTACGCCGCGGCGCCGAGTCTTTTTTGCTCTTTCGGATTCAGGAGCAAATATTTGAGCTTTTCATATAGTTTTTCGTCGTTTCCGAATTCGTATATCAAACCGTTTTCTCCGTTTTTTACAAGATACGGAGTAGCTCCCGCCGCATGGGACGCTATTACGGCGCAGCCGCTGTTCATGGCCTCGTTTAAGACAGCGCCCCAACCTTCTCCAAAATCGGAGGTGAACAAAAATATTCCCGACGATTCCATTTCGTGCCTAACTTTTTCCGCGGACATTGCTCCCGTCAGAAAAACGCGATTTTCTATATTTTTAGCTTGAATTTCTTCTTTAATCTCTTTTTCTTTCGGTCCGGCCCCCACAAGATAAAGCTTAAAAGAATATCCCTCGTCGCGGAGTCTCTCGGCGGCTTTTACGGCGAGAGAGGGATGTTTGAAATCAACAAATCTTCCGCACCAGAAAATTTTCGCGGGATCTTTTTTATTTAAAATTTCATTTATGTCTGCGTAATATATTGTTTTTGGAAAATATCCCCATTTATACGCTTTATTTTTAAAGAGTCCGAAAGATAGATAATCCGCCGCGGTATAAGCGCTTGTGCAAAGCAGGAATATCGGGGCGTTTTTTGGATTTTTTCGGTGAAAGCGAAACCTTCGGGGAAGATATTTGATAACGCTTTTCCCTTTTTTTAAAAGTCTTTCGGAATATCTGAACGTGAGTTTTTTTTCTGATATTCGCTTTTTTAACAGAATTTCCGGCGCCGCTCCCGCGATAACAACGTCCGCGTCGTCTATAATTTTTAGGCATTCATTTCGGTCGAAATCGTCGGCGTCTTTTATTTCTATATTTCGAACATAATCTGGAATATTCTCTATGGTGTATCCTAGTTTTCGACGCTCTTCCGACATCTCGGTCGTGGAGATAAAGGAATAATTCCCGTCCGTAAGGGAAAACAGCGCGTCCGATAACGGCATTTGATGGCGGTTGAAATAATTTGACAGGAGAACGATTTTCATTTTATTTTCCTTTCGAGAAGTCGAAAAGTCATGATTCGCATAAGGTTCTATAAAGCTCTACATATTCCGAGAATTTATTGTTTTCGTCGAATATCGAAGCTCTTTTTAAACAGTCGCTTTCCGAATAGGGCTTTTCATCGCAGATTTTTATTATTTCTTTCTCAAACGCCTCCAAGTCTCCTTCCGGGATAACTTTTCCGCAGGACTCGTCTAAGATTTCCCCGCTTCCGCCGGCGTTGAAAGTCACGACCGGAGTTCCGCAGGCGAGGGCTTCGATATTTACGGTCGGGAAATTATCGTTTGAGGTCGGGTTCGCGAAAACGTCCGCCGCCGTGTATATTTCGGCGAGAGCTTTTTGGTCTCGCGTTCTCTCTATCGGTATTATTTCCGGGGGAAGGTCTTGTTTCGTTTTTTCGTCTACGCCCACAAGAACTATTTTGTATTTTTTTTTGTCAAGCTTTTGAGATAGAGAGATAAAAATTTCAAGCCCTTTTCTTTTCTCCCAGTTGAAAGCCACTCCGAGGATAAGTTTCGCCTCTCGCGGAATATTGTTTTCTTTCCGAAAAGAAGACGGCGAGGGAGAAAATATCGATAAATTTATCCCGTTATTTATGATTTTTAACGGAATGTCTTTGAGAAAAGAACATTTTACAATTTCGGCGAGCCATTTTGACGGGGTGACGATTGTCATATCTACGTCGGAAAAGAGCTCTTTTTTTCTTTTATACAAAAGCTCGCTTCGGTTAAAAAACCAGCTGAATTTTTTGTATTCGGAACACTCTTTGCAGTCTTTTTTCCATTTTTCACAATCGGAAATAAGAGGACAATACGCCGTAAACGCCCAAGCGT
The DNA here is from genome assembly GCA_904398665.1 of Candidatus Geddesella stercoravicola. GTDB lineage: Bacteria > Bacillota > Clostridia > Oscillospirales > UBA644 > Geddesella > Geddesella stercoravicola. The sequence continues at coordinate 45,853 of CAJFPG010000016.1, forward strand.
CATGAAATGTCCAGACTGTTTTTATCTTGTCTTGTTTGAGCTTTGTAAAAAGTTTTCCCACGTCGCAGTCGTGACCGTGAATATTGTGAAGATGAACTATGTCCGGTTTTATTGTGTCAATCTCTTCCAGAATTTTTTTCGTGGATTTTGCCGAGTTAAAGCCGTAATTGCCGAGAATTCGCGATTTTAACGCTTGGGTCTTTATATATTTTTCATTTGAGCATTTTATCGCTTGCGGAAAATCGCTTTGTCCAGAACTGTATAAAATATAGTTCTCAATATTTTTTTCATTCAAAAGCTTGCTTATCGAAAGGCAAATTTTTCCTGTGCTTCCGACGCCGCAGGTAGCGTTTATTTGTATGATTTTCATCAGACGTTCTCCCAGAAAAAGTGATAAGGAAAGACGTGCAGGCTTCCGGTTGAGGTATAAGCGTAATAGAAGAAATATACGGTGAAAAATAAAAGAATAACAAACTTTGACAATTCCGTAAGGTTTGCCCACCTATCTTTGCGGCTTTCCATAACTCTTGGTAACAGCAATGGGATAAACACAAGATAATAATAATTCATTCTCATCGCGGTGTTGTGAACCGGAGCGAATAATTGAAGAACCAGAGAGAAAAGCAATAAGTTTCTAAGCCCCTTTCCCGTCTCGTCGAGACGGTTTTCATCGGGAATTATAAAGGAATAAGCCACGAAAATAACGAGGAGTATTATCATTGTAAAGGCGTTACTGAAACTTAATGTCGCGTCGGAGTAGGCGCTGGGGAGAAGCATTGTCAAAAGAGTGAATA
>CAJFPG010000017.1 GCA_904398665.1 Candidatus Geddesella stercoravicola
ATCAGGTTTTAAACGAATACGCGAAAGTTTTGACTCAGCGGAACTTTCTGCTTCGTTCCGAAAGAGAGGATATGATTGAAACTCTCGACGCTTGGGATAAAAAACTCGCGAGACTCGGGGCTGTCGTTACTCATACGAGAAAAACATACGTTGAAAAACTTTTTTCTTTCGCCAAAAAGACCGTTGACGATATATCCGGCGGAAAAGAGAAAATAAGCGAAGTATATTCTTCTTTCGGGGGAAAAGATATTTCATCGGTTGAGAAAGAAGAAAAAACTCTTTACGAAAAGCTGAAAGATTCTATTGACGAGGATATCCGGCTGAAATTTACGTCGGAAGGGTCTCATCGCGACGATTTTACCGTTTATATAAACGGAGAGACGGCTAAAATTTACGGTTCTCAGGGTCAGCAAAGATCGATAGTTATGGCTTTAAAACTCGCCGAGGCCGATATATGCAACGAATATAACGAAGAATATCCGGTGATGCTTTTCGACGATGTTTTTTCGGAACTCGACCATATGAGAAAAGCCTATATAACCGAGAGGATAAAGGATAAACAAGTTATAGTGACGACTTGTGAAAAAATAGACTTTTTTGAAAACGCCGGATATTTCAATATCAGCGGCGGAAAGGTAATAAACTGATGTATCTTCATATAGGGCTCAATTATATGATAAAGAAAAAAGATATCGTAGGAATTTTCGATATAGAGACCACTACCGGATCTATGGTAACCCGTTCTTTTTTGACAAAAGCTCAGAAAGGAAACAGAATAATATCGGTCACATCCGAACTTCCGAGATCTTTTATCGTTTGTTTAGATAAGGGAGGAAAAGAGACCGTTTTTTTAACGTCTCTCTCCACTTTGACTCTTCAAAAGAGAAACTCGTCCAGGGAAACCTCTGTAAATTGATATTTTAAATATGTCGGATTATCGGATTTTCGCGGTAGGAAAAGATTAAAAAGTCAAAAGAAAAGATTAAAAAGTCAAAAAGGTAAAAAAGTAAAAAAAGTTATAAGTTTTGCCGGAAAAATAGAAAAGTTTCAAAATAAAAGCGCCGTGAGTCGCGAAAAGAATTTAAAAATAAAGGCGCCGTGAGACGCGAAAAGAATTTAAAAATAAAAGTGTCGACAGTACCGATTTTTTAGATATACAAAGTCTTCTTTTAAAAGAAGTTAAGTTTTGCTTTTCGGTCGCGTTTATAAAAACGTAACGTATATTATATAGTTGTTTAGTCTGATTATTCAGTCGGAGCATCAATGTTTTCCAGATAAAAACAGGAGGAAAGAATAAAGTGAGCGACGAAAAAAATATAGTGAATTACGACGAAAGCCAAATTCAGGTTTTAGAAGGGCTTGAAGCTGTCAGAAAAAGACCCGGAATGTACATAGGCTCTACGTCGGTAAGAGGACTTAATCACCTTATTTACGAAATAGTTGACAATTCTATCGACGAGGCTCTCGCCGGATATTGTAAAAATATAAAAGTAACTATCGGTAAAGGAAATGTCGTTACTGTGGAAGACGACGGAAGAGGTATTCCGGTCGGAAAGCATCCGAAGATGGGAATATCGACGCTTGAAGTTGTTTTCACTATTCTTCACGCCGGGGGAAAATTCGGCGGCGGCGGTTATAAAGTATCGGGGGGACTTCACGGCGTCGGCGCCTCGGTTGTAAACGCTCTTTCGGAATGGCTTGAAGTGGAGGTTCATGATTCGAGAACTCATAAACTTTATAAACAAAGGTATGACAGAGGAAAAGCCGAGGAAGCGGTAAAAGAAATAGGGCCGACCGATAAAAGCGGGACAAAGGTTGTTTTTTATCCCGACTCCGAAATATTCGAAACTCTTGAATTTGAATATGATACTATTTTAAAGAGAATGAGAGAGCAGGCTTTCTTAAACGCCGGGATAAGAATAATTCTTACCGACGAGAGAGGAGAAACGCCCGTAACGGAAGACCTTCATTATGAGGGAGGAATTAAAACTTTTGTCGAGTATATAAATAACGAGAGAAAAGCCACTCCGTTCCATGATATAATTTACGTCTCTCAGGAAAACGAGGATAATTCCGCGGAAATAGCTTTACAATACACAAACTCGTATAACGAGCTTATTTTGTCTTTCGCCAACGATATAAGAACGACCGAGGGAGGAACTCACGAGGCGGGGTTTAAATCGGCTCTCACAAGTGTTATCAACGATTACGCGAGAAAATATAAATTTTTAAAGGAAAAGGATTCCAATCTTTCCGGCGACGATGTCAGAGAGGGGCTTACCGCTGTCATATCGGTAAAACTCACGGAGGCTGAGTTTGAGGGCCAGACAAAGACCAAACTCGGAAACTCAATTATGAGATCGGTTGTCAGTAATTTAATAACCGAAAAACTGAGTGTGTTTTTAGAGGAAAATCCCTCTATCGCGAAAGCCGTCATAAATAAATGTCTTATGGCTCAGAGAGCGAGAGAGGCCGCGAGGAGAGCGAGAGAGGAAACTCGCAGAAAAAGCGGCTTAGATTCGGGACAAATGCCTGATAAGCTCAGAGACTGTAATGAAAAAAACCCCGCGCTTACGGAAATATATATCGTTGAGGGAGATTCCGCGGGAGGTTCGGCTACTCAGGGAAGAGATTCCCGTTTTCAGGCGATACTTCCTCTTTGGGGAAAAATGCTGAACGTTGAAAAAGCAAGGGCTGATAAAATATACGGAAACGATAAATTAGCTCCTGTTATAACGGCTCTCGGGGCCGGGATAGGCGAAGATTTCAATATTGAGAAACTCAGGTATCATAAGATAATTATTATGGCCGACGCCGACGTGGACGGCGCTCATATAAGAACCCTTCTTCTCACCTTCTTCTTTCGTTTTATGAAGCCTCTTATAGAACAGGGCTATATATATTCCGCGGTTCCCCCTCTTTATAAGCTTTCGAGGGGAAAAACCGTGAGAGTGGCTTACAGCGACGAGGAGAGAGATCGTATTTCTTCCGAAATGAGAGAGGGAAACCCGAACGCGAAGATAGATATCTCTCGTTTTAAAGGTCTCGGGGAAATGAATCCCCAGGAACTTTGGGAGACGACAATGGATCCGGAGAAGAGAACGCTTCGCCGTATAGAGATAGAGGACGCCGTCGCGGCGGACAGCATATTTACCATATTGATGGGAGAGGACGTAGATCCACGCCGTCAGTATATTGAGGAAAACGCGAAATACGCGGTAAATTTGGATTATTAAGGAGGGATAATTATGGCCAAAAGGAAAAACGTGGATTATAAGCCGGAGGACATAATGTTTCCGGATCAGGTTATAAAAACCTCCGAGCTCGTGAACGAGATGAAAACGAGCTATATAGAGTACGCGATGTCGGTTATTGTGGGAAGAGCCCTTCCGGACGTGAGAGACGGACTTAAACCGGTTCACAGAAGAATCCTTTACGCGATGTATGAAGACGGTCTCACGAGAGACAAGCCTTTCAGAAAATGCGCCACCGCGGTCGGAGACGTTCTCGGGCGGTATCATCCTCACGGGGACGCTTCCGTTTACGACGCTTTGGTAAGGCTCGCTCAGGACTTTTCAATGAGATATCCTCTTATAGACGGACACGGGAATTTCGGGTCGGTTGACGGGGATCCCCCGGCCGCTTACCGTTATACCGAAGCGAGGATGTCGAGAATCGCGGACGAAATGCTTCGTGATATTGAAAAAGATACGGTAGACTGGGATCCGAACTTTGACGAGACGAGAAAAGAGCCGAGAGTTCTTCCGAGCCGTTTTCCGAATCTTTTAGTCAACGGTTCTTCGGGAATCGCCGTCGGAATGGCGACGAATATCCCGCCTCATAATCTGAGAGAGGTCATCGACGCCACCATAATGGTTATGGATAACCCCGACGCTACTCTTGACGATCTTATGACTTGTGTCAAGGGTCCGGATTTTCCGACAAAGGGAATAATTATGGGCAGACGCGGTATCCGCGCGGCTTACGCCACGGGACGCGGTCATATAACCGTCAGGGCGAGAACGGAGTTTGAGACTTTTAATAAAGACAGAATAAGAATAATAGTAACCGAACTTCCTTATCAGGTGAATAAACGTCAGCTTATCGCCGCTATAGCGTCTCAGGTCCACGAGAAAAGGCTCGAAGGTATTTCCGATCTCAGAGACGAGTCCGATCGTAACGGAATGAGAATAGTTATAGAATTAAAAAGGGACGCCAACGAGCAGGTGGTCTTGAATAAACTTTACTCTCAGACTCAGATGCAGACAACATTCGCCGTAAATATGCTCGCTCTTGTGGAAAATCAAACCCAACCGAGGATATTGTCTCTTCGCCATATACTTGACGAATACATAGCTTTCCAGAAAGAAATAATAATAAGAAGGACCCGTTATGATTTAAAGAAAGCCATGGAGCGTTCTCATCTTCTCGAAGGGCTTCTTGTCGCTCAGGCGAATATAGACGAGGTTGTCAGAATAATCCGTAATTCCTATGACGACGCGAAAGAAAGACTTATGGAGAGATTTTCCCTTTCCGACATACAGGCGTCGGCTATTCTTGAAATGAGGCTCAAAGCTTTACAGGGATTGGAAGAGGAAAAACTGAAAGCGGAATACGACGCTTTACAGGAGAAGATAAAATATTATAACGAGCTTCTCGCTTCGGAAGAGATGCTTTCCGGGGTTTTGAAAGAAGAGCTTTTGGAAATCAAGAAAAAATATGGGGACGACAGGGTTACTGAAATTACAGACGTCGAAGACGAAATAGATATTGAGGATTTGATAGAAGAAAAGACCAGCGTTTATACCGTGACTCATTTCGGATATGTGAAAAGACAGCCGGAAGACGTTTATAAGGTACAAAACAGAGGCGGTAAAGGGGTATCGGCGATGAAAACGAGAGAAGAGGATTTCGCCGAACAGGTGATAATCGCTTCCACTCATGATTTGCTGCTTTTCTTCACCTCGAAGGGAAGAGTTCATAAAATAAAAGGGTATGAAATTCCCGAAAGTTCGAGAACTTCGAGAGGTATGAATTTAGTAAATCTCTTGCAGCTTTCCGAGGGAGAAAAAGTAACGGCGATGATTCCGATAAAGGATTTTTCCGACGGTCTCTATCTCAATATGGTCACTTTACGGGGAATTTCCAAGAGAACGGCTCTTTCGGCCTATAAAAATATAAGAAAATCCGGACTGAACGCCGTAGATCTCGACGAGGGAGACGAACTTATAGCCGTTCGTCTTACCGACGGAAGTCGTACTATGTTGGCGGCGACTCATAACGGAATGGTTATCCGTTATAAAGAGGACGACGTTCGCTCTATGGGAAGGAACGCGAGAGGCGTCAGAGTTATAAAATTGTCGAAAGACGATTTCGTTATCGGAATGATTCCTATGGAGGAAGGAAAAACGGTTCTTACGGTAACCGAGGGCGGATACGGCAAAAGGACGCCGGTCGACGACTATAACGTTCAGCGCCGCGGCGGAAAAGGAGTTCGAGGGCATAAGATATCGGAAAAAACCGGCAAACTTTGCTCTCTCAGGATAGTAGATGAAGACGAGGATCTGATCGTTATCTCTTCCGACGGCGTTATTATAAGAATCAGAATCGGAAGCATCCCCGTTTACGGCAGGACGAGCGGCGGAGTCAGAATAATGAGATTTAAAGAGGACGGAGCTTTTGTTGTCAATACCGCCACATTGGCCTCGTCTCCCGACGAAGAGGCCGAAGAGCTTGAAGTTTCGGAAGAAGACAGACTTTCGGCCGAAGCGGAGGAAAAGGAAGCCGAAACTTTTGACGAAAACGAGACAAATGAGATAAACGAAACTGACGAGGCGGAGGAAGCGTCGGACGACGAGGAGAACACAGAGGCGACCGAAGCGGGGGAAAACGAGACGGAAGCCGAGCTTGAAGAGTAAAAGAAAAGAGAACGAAAAGAAACAGAAGAAGGGACAAAAGTAAAGAGCTGAAAGGAATGTAAAATAAAATACGGTACGGTAGAGTACGGTATAGTAAGTACAGTACAGCAAGTACGGCAAGTACGGCAAAGTAATCAAAGGGTTGAACGGCCGTTCTCTGTTACGGGCGGGAGGCCGAAAGAATCTTAAACTTTTTAAGCGTTTTAAGCGGGCGGCTTATTTGCAAATCTGAAAAACGGGGGCTTAACGTTCCGACGCTAAATCTTTTTTCGGGAAGGTTCTCTTTTTTAAAAAAAATTAAAAAGAGTTAAAAAAGAAATATAAGAGAAATGAGAAAAAGGAAAAGGAAAAAAAGAAAAAAAAGGAAAAGGAAAAAAAGAAAAAAGAAAAAAGAAAAAAGAAAAAAGAAAAAAGAAAAAAAAGAGGAAAGATTACGGAGTCGTTCTCTATAAAAATCTTGACAGATTTTTGTTATCAAATTTGTTATCAAAATTGACGGAAAAAGGATTGAAAAGAATGAAAAACACAGAAAAAACAATGGAGAAGATCGTTTCCTTCTGTAAGAACAGGGGGTTTGTCTATCAAGGCTCGGAAATTTACGGCGGGCTTTCCAACACGTGGGATTACGGTCCTCTCGGCGTTGAGTTCAAAAACAACGTAAAAAAGGCTTGGTGGAAAAAATTTATACAGGAAAGCCCTTATAACGTTGGAATAGATTGCGCCATTTTGATGAATCCGAAAGTCTGGGTAGCTTCGGGACATGTCGGCGGATTTTCCGATCCCTTGATGGATTGCAAGGTCTGCAAGACAAGACACCGCGCCGATAAACTCATAGAAGACACGGGGGTTCAGTGCGCGGGCTGGTCGAACGAAAAAATGAGCGAATATATCAAAGAACATCATATCGTTTGCCCGGAGTGCGGAGCTTCCGATTTTACCGATATAAGAAAATTCAATCTTATGTTCAAGACTTTTCAGGGCGTTACGGAAGACGCTAAAAACGAAATCTATCTCAGGCCCGAGACCGCTCAGGGAATATTCGTGAATTTTAAGAACGTTCAAAGAACGGCGAGAAAGAAGATTCCGTTCGGCATCGGACAAATCGGAAAATCTTTCAGAAATGAGATTACTCCGGGAAACTTCACTTTCAGGACCCGAGAGTTCGAACAGATGGAGCTTGAATTTTTCTGTAAGCCCGGAACCGATCTCGAATGGTTTTCTTATTGGAAGGATTACTGTAAAAACTTTCTTTTGTCTCTCGGTATAAAAGAGGAAAACATGAAACTTCGAGATCACGAGAAGGAGGAGTTATCTCATTATTCCAACGCCACGACGGACATTGAGTATTTGTTCCCGTTCGGATGGGGCGAACTTTGGGGAATAGCGGACAGAACCGATTTCGATCTTTCCCGTCATATCGAGACTTCGGGAGAAAGTTTGGAATATTTTGATCAGGAAAACAACGAAAAATATGTCCCCTACGTTATAGAACCCTCTCTCGGCGCCGACCGAGTCGCGCTGGCGTTTTTAGTTGAGGCCTATGACGAGGAAAATCTCGCTAAGGATGGGGAAAAAGAAGATATAAGAACGGTGCTTCGTCTTCACCCCGCGCTTTCCCCTGTGAAAGCGGCGATACTTCCCCTCTCCAAAAAACTCGGCGACGGCGCGGTTAAAGTCTATAACGAGCTTTCCAAGTATTTTAACTGCGAGTATGACGACGCGGGCTCGATAGGTAAAAGATATCGCCGTCAGGACGAGATAGGGACGCCTTTTTCTGTTTGTTATGATTTTGATTCCGAGACGGACGGACAGGTAACGGTCCGTGACAGAGATACGATGAATCAGGAAAGGATTCCGATTTCCGAGCTGAAAGCTTACATTTCGGAAAGAATAGCCTTTTAAATAAAGTCCTCTCGGCATTCGCCGAGAGGACTAACGTGTTTGTTTTTCTTAAAAATAATCGAAAGGTGAAATATCTGTGATAATTTTAGACGAATATAAGGTAAAGATAACAAATTTGAAAAAAGATATCGAAGAATTGGGCAAAGATTTGGGAATAGAATCTTTGAGGGCTCGTCTTTCCGAAATAGAAAAGATATCCTCCGAGAATGGTTTTTGGGACGATATTGAAAACAGTCAGAAAATTCTTTCCGAGCAAAAGCAAATAAAAACGAAGACCGATAAATACGACAAATTGCTCTCCGACGCTGACGACGCTCTCGCTATGGTGGAGCTCGCTATCGAGGAGGGAGACGACAGCTTTGACGACGATATTGTTTCTTTGACTTCCAAAATTGAAAAAGGAATTTCGGAACAAAAAATCGAGACTCTGCTGGACGGCGAATATGATAAAAATAACGCGATTCTCACCTTTCATGCCGGAGCGGGCGGCACAGAAGCCCAGGATTGGGCGCTTATGCTTTTCAGAATGTATACGAGATTCGGCGAAAAGCATAATTTTAAAGTGAAGGTTATGGATATTCTTGACGGGGACGAAGCGGGAATAAAGAGCGCGGTTCTTCTGATAGAGGGGCTTAACGCTTACGGGCTTCTGAAAGGGGAGTCGGGAGTTCACCGTCTTGTCAGAGTCTCTCCTTTCGACGCTTCCGGGAGAAGACATACCTCGTTCGCTTCTGTCGAGGTTATGCCTGAAATATCAGACGATATCAACATAGAAATTCGCGACGAGGATATAAAAGTGGAGGCTCACAGGGCTTCCGGAGCGGGAGGACAGCATGTAAACAAAACTGACTCCGCCATAAGGATAACTCACCTTCCGACAGGGATCGTCGTCGGATGTCAGAATGAGAGGAGCCAGGTCCAGAACAGGGAAATGGCCATGAAAATGTTGAAATCAAAACTTCTTGAAATTAAGGAAAGAGAGCATCTTGAAAAGATTGAGGATATAAAAGGAGAGCAAAAAGAGATCGCGTGGGGGTCTCAAATCCGTTCCTATGTTTTTATGCCGTATACTATGGTAAACGATCACCGTACCGAATATAAGAGCGGAAACGTGAACGCCGTGATGGATGGGGATCTTGACGATTTTATAAACGCGTACCTGAAATATATCAAGGGTGTGAAATGAATCTCGCGAGTCTTAAAGAAATACGACCGATACTGGAAAAAAACGGTTTTAATTTTTCCAAAGGCCTCGGTCAGAATTTTCTTATAAACGAAAGTATTCCGAAAAAAATAGCGCAGCTTTGCCCTTCTTCGAAAAGTTCTCTCGCGATAGAAATAGGGACCGGGGTCGGCTGTTTGACAAAGGAACTCGCGTTTCGGAATAAGAAAGTTGTCGCCGTAGAGCTTGATAAACGGCTTTTGCCGGTTCTCTCGGAAACTCTTGCCGAGTTTGACAATATAAGGATAATAAACGACGATATTTTAAAAGTAGATTTGAAGGCGGTTATAGAGGAAGAGGGATTTAAGGACGTTTTTGTTTGCGGAAATCTTCCGTATTATATAACTACTCCGATAGTTATGAAAATTTTTGAGTCCCGTCTTCCCCTTAAAAGCGTCGTAATAATGGTTCAAAAGGAAGTGGCCGAACGGTTTTTGGCTCCTCCCGGGACAAAAAATTACGGGGCGATAACCGCGGCGATATCTTATTACGCGAAAGCCGCCGGTTCTTTTTCTGTGTCCGCCGGAAATTTTTTCCCAAAGCCGAACGTGGATTCCGCGGTTGTTCGCTTTGATTTGATTCGCCCCCCTGTTCCTGTCAAAGATGAAACGTTGTTTTTCAGAGTTTTGAGGGCGGCGTTTTTAATGAGAAGGAAAACTCTCGCGAACAATTTGCAAACCGCTTTTTCCCTTCCGAAAAACGATGTCGTCAGTATGCTTGTTTCTCTCGGATATTCTTCCTCGGTCAGAGGCGAGGAGTTGGGGATATCCGATTTCGCGAGGATATCCGACGTGATAGCTTCTTTTTTGAAACCATAGTCTTTTCTGTTTTTCCAAAACGCAAAAGAGAGAAAAAATAGGATTTTGATAATTTTTATAACTAAATAAGATACTTTTTTCTTTTGGAAAATATGTCGTCGATATGTTTTTTTCGGCGATTTCCCTCCTCCCCCTCCTCTTCGAGCAGAAGCGAGGAGTCGGAAATATTGGGAATAGCCGATTTCGTGATGATATCAGCCGCGAGGCTTCTTTCCCGAGGTTTAAATAAAATTTTTTCTTTCGAAAATCAGCGGAAAAAAGAAAGGAAAAGAAGGGAAAAGAAATGAAATAAAATGAAATGAAAGGAAAAGAAAAAGAAAAAGAAAAGAAAAAGAAAAAGAAAAGAAACGAAACGAAAAGAAACGAAACGAAAAGAAACGAAAAAAAGAAAAAAGATAAAAACAGATTTAGATTTAATTCTTTAACGCCCGATATTTTTTCTTTTGAAAAACGGCGGAGTCGATACCTGTTGTTTTTTCCGTTTCTCGGGGATACTCTTTCGGGCAAAGGCGATGATTTGAAAAAGAAAGAGTAGACTTGCCGGCAAGCGTCGGCTCTAAAACCGTATATAAGCGGAGATCTTTTTTTAAGGATTGGAAATTTTGTTTTTCTTTTTTCCGTAAATTAAAAAAACATAACCCGGAAAGAACAGTCTTTCCGGGCGTTATTTTTGGTTATTTATTCGGAAAATGCCGAAATCGTGAAAGTTACGTTGTAAATAACTCCATACCTCATTTCAAAAATTATTTGATAGACCCATTCGGAGCCGGAAATCTTCGGTTTTGTAAAAGGATCTGTCGGCTGAAAATTTTTGTCGAAAAATATCGAAATATAAACGACGGGGTTTTCAAAGATCGCCGTTTCGAGTTCGTCCGCGTTTTCGAGCGTTTTTACATTTTCGACGCCTTCTTCTTCTATAAAGGCTTCAATTTTCGGAATGTAGGACGTTGACCAAACCGAGACGCCGTAGCAAAGATCGTAAAGTAATGTCAGGTCTGTCATATCCATTCCGACACAAAGCCCTCTTTTGGTCATGACGTCGGTGCTTTCGTCTGTCGGATATTCGGCGTATTTCTCTCTTTCCCCGAGGAGGTCACAGCTTTCATTTGCCGACGGTATGGCCAGAACAAGATTCTTTTTGTTGTATACGAAAAAATCTTTCGCGTCATATGAGCTTTCCGGAGTCTTTCCCGTTTCGAGTTCTTCGATTGTGACCGGAACGTAATTCTCGTTTATTTCCACTGTTTCGGCGCAGGAAACAAGACAGAAGATCAGAATTGGAAAAAGAAACGATAGTAAAATTTTTTTCATATATTTTTCCTCTTGTTCTCCGCGAGTTTTTCGGCAGCAGTATTTTCTTCCGGCGGCGGGCTCTCGAACAGAGACGATAATTTTATCTTTAACGATCTTTTGATCGTTTTCCGCGAAAATATCGGCTCTATTTGAGAAGCGCTGCTTTTTTGCGATGGTTGACGCTTTTTTTGAGATGTTTCGAAAGGTCGTTAATAAAGATTTTCGTTCCGCGGCTTTCGCGTCTTTTATTTTCGGTTATTTTCCGTTTCTTTTCTTTTTAATTTCCTCCGCCCCTCCCATATAAGGTCTCAGAGCTTTCGGGATAGCGACCGAGCCGTCCGCTTTGAGATTGTTTTCAAGGAAAGCTATAAGCATTCTCGGCGGAGCGACCACGGTATTGTTTAAGGTATGAGCGAGGTGTTTATTTCCGTCGGCCGAGGAAATTCGGATTTTAAGCCGTCTCGCTTGAGCGTCTCCGAGATTGGAGCAGGAACCGACCTCGAAGTATTTTTTCTGACGGGGAGACCATGCTTCGACGTCGAGAGATTTTACTTTTAAATCCGCCAGATCTCCCGAACAACATTCAAGAGTCCTTACGGGAATGTCGAGAGAACGGAAAAGATCTACGGTGTTTTGCCAGAGCTTATCGAACCATATCGGACTTTCCTCCGGTTCGCAGATAACTATCATTTCCTGTTTTTCAAACTGATGTATTCTGTATACGCCTCTTTCCTCGATTCCATGGGCGCCTTTTTCTTTTCTGAAACACGGAGAGTAGGAAGTTAATGTTTGAGGCAGTTTTTCTTCCGGAAGAATTGTGTCTATAAATTTTCCTATCATCGAATGTTCGGAGGTTCCTATCAAATAAAGATCCTCTCCTTCAATCTTATACATCATCGATTCCATTTCCGCGAAAGACATTACTCCCGTGACGACGTCCGAACGAATCATAAACGGCGGCACGCAATAAGTAAAACCTCTGTCTATCATAAAATCTCTCGCGTAGGCGATGACCGCCGAATGAAGTCTGGCGATATCTCCCATAAGATAATAAAATCCGTTCCCCGCGACTTTCCTCGCGGAGTCAAGATCTATTCCGTCAAAACTTTCCATTATTTCCGTATGATACGGTATCTCAAAATCGGGAACGACGGGGTCCCCGTATTTTTGTATCTCGACGTTCTCGCTGTCGTCTTTTCCTATCGGAACGGAGGGATCGATTATTTGCGGGATCGTCATCATTATTTTTTTTATTTTTTCTTCAAGCTCGTTTACCCTCGCGGTGAGCTCGTCTATTTTGTCGCCCTCTTTCGATATTTCCGCTTTGACTCTTTCAGCTTCCTCCTTTTCCCCTTTTGCCATAAGCGCTCCGATTGTTTTCGAGGCCTTGTTCCGTTTCGCTCTCAGCGCCTCGACTTCCCCCTTCGCCGCTCTGTTTTCTTCGTCAAGGGCGATAACCTCGTCTACGAGAGGCAGTTTTTGGTCCTGAAATTTCTTTTTTATATTTTCTTTTACCGTTTCCGGATTTTCTCTTAAAAATTTGATGTCAAGCATTTTTTTACTCCTTGTTTTTCAATGTTTCTATAAGATCGTTAAAATCGTCGGCGTCGTAATATTCTATTTCTATCTTTCCCTTTTTGCCGACGCCGGATATCTTGATCTTTCTTCCCCATCTGGCGGAGATATCTTTTTCTATCTCTCTTATATATATGTCAGCGGGATCTTCTTTTATGATGATTTTCGGCTTTGTTGAGAGTTTTTTCGCGAAGGCCTCTATCTCTCTTACTGTCAAGTTCTTTGCCTTTACGATGTCTACGAATTTTTTAAATTCGTCCTCAGGCATTTTTTCTTTTATCGGAATCAGGCTTCTCGCCTGTCCCGCGGATATCTCTTCTTTTTCGAGGGAGGAGATAACGTAATCGGGAAGAGACAATATTCTTAAAGCGTTAGCGATAACGGGACGAGATTTTCCGACTCTTTTCGCGACCGCGTCCTGTGTCAGTCCGAATTCTTTTATAAGAACGTCATAGCCTCTCGCTTCCTCCACGGCGTTTAGATCTTCTCTTTGCAGATTTTCTATTAACGATATTTCCATTATTTGCTGCTTTGAAAGATCTTTAACTATAACGGGAATTTCGGACAGCCCGGCGATTCGTGACGCCCTCCAACGGCGTTCTCCCGAAATTATGCGATATTTTCCTTTACTTCCCTTTATTTCCGTTACTAAGATAGGTTGTAAAAGCCCGTGTTCTTTTATTGAGGCGGCGAGTTCTTCGAGACTTTCTTTGTTGAAATTTTTTCTCGGTTGTTCCTTGTTTGGTTCTACGTCAAGCAGTTTTACGACGCTTTTTTCCTTCGGATCATAGGAAATATCGGAATCAAGAATATCATTTTTCTCAAAAAGAGCGTCGAGACCCATTCCGAGAGCAGATGTTTTTTTCATTTAGACAACCCCCTTTTTTTCGAGTTGTTTTTTATAATTTCTTTTGCGAGATCTATATAAGCGTCGGCGCCTTTCGCTGTCTTATCGTAGTAATTTATAGGTTTTCCGTGCGACGGGGCTTCGGATATCCGAACGTTTCTCGGAATTGTGGTTTTGAACATTTTCGGCCCGAAATGTTTTTTTACCTCGTTCATTACCTGGACGGAAAGATTCAGTCGGCTGTCGTACATTGTTATGAGAACTCCTTCTATATCGAGTTCCGGGTTATACGCGGTTTTTACTTTTTTTACCGTGTTTATCAACTGAGAGAGCCCTTCGAGGGCGTAGAACTCGCATTGTATCGGTATCAATATCGAATCCGCCGCGGTAAAGGCGTTTAAAGTCAAAAGCCCGAGAGACGGAGGACAGTCTATAAGTATGAAATCGAAATCGGAAAGCGGAGATATCGCGTTTTTTAATTTCGCTTCCCTTTCTTTCATGGAAACAAGTTCTATTTCCGCTCCCGCCAGGTCGATAGTCGAAGGCAACAGATATAAATTTTCAAATTCTGTTTTGATATATAATTCGGTTTCTTCTTCTCCTATGAGTACCGAATAGGAAGATGTTTTTACCTCTCTTTTATTTATGCCGCAGCCGCTTGTCGCGTTTCCCTGCGGATCGAGATCGACAAGAAGAGTCTTTTTTTTGAGAGCCCCGAGACACGCCGCCAAATTAACCGCGGTTGTCGTCTTGCCGACTCCCCCTTTCTGATTCGCGATAGCTATGATTTTTGTCATGTCTTTCCTCTTTTTTTCTTTGAATTTTCGTCATTTCGGATATATTTAGATATATTATAAGTATATCATATTTTCGGATAAAATCAAGTACTTTTATTTTAAAAAATTTTATCGTGACAAAATTATTTTGTTTAACGTATTATAGTATTGCGACCGCTTTATTTTTTAATTTTTGATTTTCGGAAAGAGGTTTCTCAAATGATGATATTTTGGCATATTATAGCGTCATTTTTCTTGGTTCTCGGCCTTCTTGACTTTATTTTCGAGATAAAAAAGGCGCTTTTCAGAGAAAATACCGACGGATTATGGCTGTTAGTCTCTCTTGATTCGGAAAACGAAGCAAGAGCGGAGCGTCTTTTACGAAAGGCTTCGGATCTCTCGGAAAATGTTCCCGTAATGGTTTGTCTCAGGGACGTCTCGGAGGAGACGGAGGAAATTTGCCGCAGAATATGCGAAGAAGAAGGTTTTGAAAGGATTGATAAAGACGAGTTATAGAGAAAAGAGAAAATGTTTCACGTGAAACATTTTCTCTTTTCATTTCATTATTTTGAGTCTGGGAATAAATATTGTTTTGATTTCGTTTTTTCGGCGATTTTTTATGAGGCGGCGGAGTGTTTCACGTGAAACATCGCCAAAAAAATTCGATAAATTTAAGAAAAATAGTATATATGAATTTAGAGAAACTCGCTTTTCGGCGCGCGAGGTTCTTTTACGATTGTTCGAACGTCCTTTTCCCCGATTTTTTTTATTTTTATTTTTTTTACTCTTTTTTTCGTTTTTTTTCTTTCTCTTTCTTTTCTTTTCTCTTTTTTTTCTTTTCTTCTCTTCTCTTCTCTTCTCTTCTCTTCTTCTCCCGTCCTTTTTTATTTCTTTGTTTCTTTGTCTTTTTGTCTCTTTATCTTTTTCTCTCTGATTTTGGCTCCTCTGCCCGGATTAAAAGAGTAAATTTTTTTTGTTTTTAAGGGACACCCTTGTTTTCATTATTATACCCGCCGCTTTTAGCGGCGGGTATAATAATTTTAAGGCGTTTTTTATGAAATGAAAAATAGAGAAAATTTAAAAAAATTTTTTATAAAATAAAATATATCGGTTAAAAATATCAGTTAAATCAGTTAAAAAGCCTGGAAAGCACGGCTGCCGTTTCTTCGGGGATCTCTTTTCTGTGTTCGTCCCGGAATTCGATTTCCGTATTTTCAGGGCAAATAACGGAAATGTTTTTTTGTATGAGTTTTTCGCTTGCCGTGGTTGTTATATAATAATATTCGCCCGACACTGCGGATGTGAGCTCGGACGGAGTATTTTCCTTGTCATCGGCTATCATTGTGTCGGTTATGAACGAAACTCTCTTTGTTCCGTTTTCAGAAGCGGAGAGATATTCTTCTCTGAGAGAAATATAAAGATTCTCGGCGGGCGCCCGTAAAATAAAGTCGGCGGTATTGATAAAAAATACGGTTTCGGGTTCGTTAGTGTTTTCCTCGTCGCCGTTATTTTCATTGGCGTCGTTATTTTCGTTATCGTTTGAGTCCGCCGTTCTCACGGCGTTTGCGATTTCTTTTATAAATTCTATATTTTCGGCCTCTTCCGAGGTCTCGAAACAGATTCTGTTGATGTTTCCGTTTTCAGCCGCGGCGACGAGCGTATTTTTCGTATCTTCCGTAAGATCTTCCTCATAGACTGTAAGACCGACTTTTTTCCCTGTTGTATCCGCTAAATAATCGATTATAAAAGTCACGGGCGTATCTTGATTTAACGTTGTCGAATATATGTCCGCGGCGACGATTTTATCTGTTGAATAAGGATCGTAAAAACCTCTGTAAACGGCGGCTTTTGTGTCTTCAATTCCTCCGAAAAAAAGTTGAAAAGGGATTGATGAGTCTGCCGCTTTAAATATTTTTCCGATTTCCGCCTGAAAATCCGAAAGCGTTTTTTGTTTAAACTCTTTCCAATCGTAGGCGCAGGCCGCGGTCAGTTCTGTTATCTCCATTTCCGTTAGATTGGCGAAATCATTTATATAAATCGAGGGATAAGCTTCTGTAAAGGCCTCGGCGGTATTGTATTTTTCTTCAAGAAACTTATAAAACGCGGAAACGGCGCTTTCGCCGTAATCAAGGTCTTTGTCGGAAGAATAGCCCGCGTCTCCAAAGGCCGATATTAAAACTTGCCATAATTCCGTAGTCTCCGAATATCTTTCCGCGACGTGATTTGCCAAGGCTTGAACGGTGGCAAACATGATTTTTTGATTCTCTTCGCTCGCGATTGACGGAAATTCTGTTCGTGATTCGTCGAACGCGTATATCTCTCCTTCCGCGGTTTTTTGCTTTTCTATCTCGTCTTTAAAAGAAAGACCGTTTGTCCAAAAAACGAGAGAAACGCCCGCCGAATATCCCGCTTCCGTAATCTGATTCATTATGTTGTCAAAGAATTCCCAGTTATACTTTCCCTTTTCAACTTCAAACGAAGACCATAAAATTCTGAAATCGATATAGTCCGCCCCGGAATCTTTATATGTTTCAAGAAAACTTGAAATATCTCCGTTTTCCGGAATTTCGAAACTCCATAGCTCTATTCCCGTTTTTCCTCCGGATTTATCTGTTTTTTCCGTCTCGATAGGAGTTTCCTCATCGAGAAAACTTCGGTTTTCAATATTTCCGTTTATTTGGCATCCGCAAAGAGAGAAGGCGAGGACGGCCGTAAGAATCATCAAAAATAATTTTTTCATTTTTCTTCTCCGATAGACGTTCACGATTCGTGATGTTTTTGTTTTTCACGCTTTTGTTGTTTCGGCAATTTTTCTTTGTTTTATATCTTAATATCTTGTATCTTGATATCTTGTATCTTAATATTTCATATCTTAATATCTTGTTTTGTGATTTTATTTTTCGTTTTTTATTAGGGCTGATAACTCCGTGGCGGCTTTAAAAAGTTTGTCTTTTCTCTTTTTAAAAAAATATTTATAAGACTCGCAGAAAATATTCAGACCGTCGTTTCTGTATCGAAAGCAACCGTTTTTGCAAAAAGGAAACGCTTCGCAGTTCGCGCAGTTATTTTTGATTTTCGCTTTATCGCATCGGCTTGTTTCTTCGAGAAATTTTAAGGCGTTTTGACTGTTGAGAAGTTCCGCGAAACTCTTTTCGACGATGTTGCCGAGAAGATATTTATCGAGAGCGAAAAAATCACAGGGAAACACCGAACCGTCGGATTCAGTCACAAATTGGATCTGACATTTTCCGTTTGTTCCGCATTCTTCCGGAGGGATTCCGAAAAGGATCCGTATATAGTTCTCGATATGACGGATGCTCACGTATGTTCCGTTTTTTAAGTCATTGTACCATAAATCAAAAATTTTTACGAGAAATATTCCGTAATTTTCTTTTGAGAGAAATTCGCGGGATAGGTCGAAAGGTTTGATACAAGGTATGAATTGCAAGTTTAAAAAGCCCGATTCTCTGAAAAAATGATAAATTTTTTCGGTTTCCGGAACGGTTTCGTTCGTTACTACCGACAGAACGCTGAACTCAACGCCGTTTTTTTTAAGAGTTTTCGCCGCCGCGGCAATTTTTTCGAAAAAGCTTTTTCCCTGGGCGTTTTTTCGATACTTGCCCTGTATTTTTTTCGTTCCGTCAATGGATATTCCGACGAGAAAATGATTTTCTCTGAAAAAAGAACACCACTCGTCGTCGATAAGCAATCCGTTTGTTTGCACGGAATTATACGTCTCGATTCCGTTAAGGTTATATTTTTTTTGAAATTCGACGATTTTTTTAAAAAATGGCTTTCCCGCTAAAAGAGGTTCTCCTCCCTGGAACAAAAAGGAGAGCGCGGTTTTTTCCTCCGCAAAAGCCTTTTTGATAATAGTTTCGAGGATCTCCTCGCTCATATTTCCGAAAGAAGTTTTTTCTCGATTTTTTGACTCGTCTCGGTAGAAACAGTATTCGCAAGCCATTTGGCATTGGGAAGAGACAGGTTTTATAAGAATACCAAGCATGATTTTTTAATCCGATATTTCCGGGCGAAAACCCTCGGCTTCTTCGATTTTGTCCGCCAAAAGTTTACGAAGTTGTTTTTTTATTTCGGAATATTCGGCGTCTTTTACTACATTGCGAAGCTGATACGGGTCTTTTTTCATATCGTAAAGGAAATCGTCGGAGTAACTGTCGGAAGCCGGGTATTCAAACCCGTCAAGCCCCGGGGCGTAAACTGAATAGAGATAATCCGGCGTTCTGACGCAGCGGCCGACACGGCTCTCGGAGATTTGCGCGAAAGCAAAATTTTGACGGTTTGGATTTTTCTTTTTCACAACGTCGAGAAGATTTTCTCCTATCATCGCGTCTTTAACGTCTATTCCCGCTATCGCGAGGATCGTTTTCGGAAGGCTCTCGGTACTGACGATATCATTGACCTCTACCCCTCCCGTAAAATCTCCGCCGCTTATTACGAGCGGGACTTTGAGGGCGGAATCGTGACAGGTCCTTTTATAATCATCGTAGCCGTTCAAATGTTCGTCTTTGTTTCTTGTGAGGAAGTGAGAGCCGTGGTCGGAGGCGAAAATAACGACAGTGTTTTCGTACAGTCCTTTTTCTTTAAGTTTTTCTATTATTTTCCCTAAATTTTTATCTATACTGTTTACTTGCCCGAGATAATCCGGATATTCTTTTTCAGCGTTACCTCCGAGGGCTTCGAGATCTTTTGGCAAAATGAAATTAGCGAATTTTTCTTTTGAGCCTTTCGGTCCTTCATATCTGTCCCTGTCATTTTGATGATGCGGCTCTATATGGGATACTGTCAGGAAAAAAGGTCTGTTTTCATCGCGGTTTTCAAGAAATTCAAGAGCAAAATCGTTTATTCCGTCAACTCGGTATCCTTTGAACTCTCTTTTTTCTTCGTTTTCGTCAAAAACATAGCCGTCGTATCCGTGAGACGTGTTTTCCAGAACGTCCGACGCTCTCCAAAAGCCGGAGTATCCGCCTCTTTTTTCGGGAGGAATCCCTTTGAAGGTATAATCTCTGAAATCGTTTTCGTCGTTGTTTCCCGCCAGATGCCATTTCCCTATGTAAGCCGTTTCATAACCCGCTTCTTCGATATAATTGGCGAGAGTTTTAACGTTGTCGGGAAGAGGCACCCCGTTTTTATAACAGCCGGTGTCCGTCGCGTATTTCCCTGTTTGGAATATCGACCGGCAAGGACCGCATACCGGCTGAGGCGTGAAGGCGTTGTCGAACTTGACGCCCTCGCTCGCGAGCGCGTCAAGGTTGGGAGTTATGTCAAGGGGCTGTCCGAAACAGCCGCAGGTATCGCTTCTTTGTTGGTCGGTGAAATAGAAAATTATATTTTTTTTCATTTTGTATTTTTCCCTTCTTTACTTTTCAGGACTTTTCAGTCGCTTAAAGAAAACAGCGTTTTGACAAAGGGTTCTTTAAATTGTTTTTACGGTTTTTATTTTTCTTTTTCTTTGAATATCGGACTTGTTATTATAAATATATTTTGACAAACAGATTTGATAAATAAATTTTCTCAAACCGTACCCGTTTTTAACTATATATTTTGAAGCGTCATTCCGATATTTTCTCTGAGACTTTCTCGAGAAAAATTGTGAATACTTTTTTCATTAATAAATATATTTCTCTAGACCGCGTCGTAAAAACGCATCGTTTTTCGTATGAATAGGAACTTTCCGTTTTTTGTCTTGCGGGATATTACTGTCAGACGCGGGGTTTTTTTATTTTTAGTCTGTGAAAACGTGAAGTTTTGTTTATTGATTATTATATTAAAATTATATTAAAATCTTTTAAATATGGAGATAAAGAATTCCCGGCGGTAAAAATAAAATAATGTTATCACTGTTTTTTATTTTTGTTTTATCGGCTCATATTTTAGGGCGCGAGGTTCCGTTCGGAAAACAGTTTTCATGAGGAAACGAAATTTCGCTCGGAAAGATTCAAAGAGGCGCGTTTAGAATTATGAGTTATATTGCTTTTTCTATGTTTAGATTTTTATATTTTGGTTTATTGAAATCGGAGATGAAGGCGGGGAAGAAAGTTAAATTTTGATACGGTTATAAAAAAATTATTGAGGGGATTATTGTTTTCTAAATTGTATA
>CAJFPG010000018.1 GCA_904398665.1 Candidatus Geddesella stercoravicola
CTGATGAGCAGATAGAGGAGATGGAGAAGTTCAAGGACGATATAAATTACGATGTCGCCGAGGCCAGAGAAAAGGAAGTACGTCACGACGTTATGAGCCACGTTTACGCTTTCGGGAAACAATGTCCCAAGGCGGAACCGATAATACATCTCGGAGCTACGAGTTGTTACGTGGGGGACAACACCGACGTGGTTATTTTGCGCCAAGCGTCGTTGATAGTACTTAAAAAGGCCGTTCAAGTGGTAAAAAATCTTTCAGATTTCGCCGAGAAATACAAATCTCTTCCCTGTCTGGCCTATACTCATCTTCAACCGGCTCAGCTGACGACAGTCGGGAAAAGAGCCGCTCTTTGGATCAACGAGCTGGTTATAGATATTGAAAATTTAGAGTTTCAGCTTTCGAGATTAAAGCTTCTCGGGTCAAAAGGCACTACCGGAACTCAGGCGAGTTTTATGGAGCTTTTCGAGGGAGACGAGGAGAAGGTAAAAGCTCTTGAAAAGTTGATCGCGAAGGATATGGGCTTTGAGGAATGCGTTCCGGTCTCCGGTCAGACGTATTCCAGAAAAACCGATTCGTATTTTCTCGCCGTTCTTTCCGGAATAGCGCAAAGCGCTTATAAATTTTCAAACGATCTTCGTATTCTTCAATCTTTTGAGGAAGTGGAGGAACCGTTTGAAGCGACGCAGATCGGCTCTTCGGCTATGCCCTATAAACGCAATCCGATGAGGTGCGAAAGAATGTCGGCTCTTGCCAGATATGTTATAACAGATTCCCTCAATCCCTCTTATACCGCCGCGACTCAGTGGTTCGAAAGAACTCTTGATGACAGCGCGAATAAAAGGATAGCTGTTTCCGAGGCTTTTTTAGCCGTTGACGCTATTCTGAATATTTATATAAACGTCACGTCTGGACTTGTCGTATATGAGAATGTGGTTAATCGGAGGGTTATGGAGAAACTTCCTTTTATGGCCACCGAAAATATAATGATGGAATCTGTTAAAAGAGGCGGAGACCGGCAGAAACTTCATGAGATCATACGGGTCCATTCTCACGCCGCGGCGTCGAAAGTCAAACTTGAAGGGAAAGCCAACGACCTGATAGACAGAATAGCGTCGGACGAAAATATTCCTCTTACAAAGGAAGAAATATTGGCGGAGCTCGATCCGATGAAATATATCGGGAGAAGCGAAAGTCAGGTTGAGGAATTTCTTGAAAAAACAGTGAGGCCGTTACTTGATAAATATTACGACGGCGAAGTCGTCGCAACGCTTAATATATAATTTAAGTTAAAATATAAGGAGTGGGTGTTATGAAAGAATTCGAACTTAAATACGGGTGTAATCCAAATCAAAAACCGTCAAGAATTTTTATGGAAAACGGTGGGGATCTTCCGATAGAGATTTTGAGCGGAAAGCCCGGGTATATAAATTTCCTTGACGCTTTTAACAGCTGGCAACTTGTCAAAGAGCTTAAAGACGCTCTCGGTCTTCCCGCTGCGACTTCTTTTAAGCACGTGAGTCCCACTTCGGCCGCCGTCGGCACGGTTTTGTCGGATAAACTGAAAAAAGCCTGCTTTGTAGACGATATGGAAGGACTTGACGACAGCTTGCTCGCTTGCGCGTACGCGAGAGCGAGAGGTACCGACAGAATGTGTTCTTACGGCGATTGGATCGCGCTTTCCGACGAGTGCGATCTTATGACCGCAAAATTGATTTCCCGCGAGGTGTCGGACGGCGTTATCGCTCCCGGATATTCTCCGGAGGCTCTCGAACTGCTTAAAACAAAAAGAAAGGGAAATTATAACATCGTTAAAATAGATCCTGATTACATTCCGGAAGAGACAGAGAGAAAACAGGTCTTCGGAATTACTTTCGAGCAGGGAAGAAATAATTTTAAAATAGACAGAGATCTTCTTAAAAATATAGTCACTGACAATAAGGATCTTCCGAAGAGCGCGGAAAGAGATCTTATTGTAGCTCTTATAACTCTTAAATATACTCAATCCAATTCCGTTTGTTACGCCGTAGACGGACAAGCTATCGGCGTAGGCGCGGGACAGCAATCCCGCATACATTGCACACGCCTTGCCGGAACAAAAGCTGACACGTGGTTTTTGCGTCAGAGCGATAAGGTTTTGAATCTGCCGTTTATCGAGACTTTGAGCCGTCCTGAAAGAGATAATGTTATCGACGGTTATATCAATAAAAACGAGGAAGACGTTTGCGCCGACGGAAATTGGCAGAAATATTTTACCTGTCGTCCTGAACCGTTTACCGATTCTGAAATGAAAGAATATCTTTCGACAATAGACGGAGTATCTCTCGGCTCAGACGCGTTTTTCCCGTTTGACGACAATATCGAGAGAGCCAGACGCAGCGGAGTGAAATATATAGCGGAACCCGGAGGCTCTATAAGAGACGGCGTTGTTATTGATTGCTGCAATAAGTACGGTATTGTAATGGCGTTCACGGGTATGAGACTTTTCCATCATTAAAAAAGGCGTTAAAGAGGAGATGTTATGAGAATATTGGTTGTCGGCGGAGGCGGCAGAGAGCACGCAATCGTCAAAAAACTCAAAGAGAATAAAGAGGCGTCGGAAATTTTTGTTCTTCCCGGGAACGGCGGTATAGCCGACGACGCTATCTGCGTAGATATCGGAGCTTCCGATATTGAAAAAATAACGGAGTTCGCGATTCAGAATAAAATAGATTATGCCGTTGTCGCGCCGGACGATCCTTTGGTTCTCGGCTGTGTAGACGCTTTGGAGGCGGCCGGCATTCCTTGTTTCGGTCCTTGCAAAAGCGCCGCTATCATAGAGGGAAGCAAGGTGTTCGCGAAAAATTTAATGAAAAAATACGGAATTCCGACTGCCGCTTACGAGACGTTTTCGGATATAAAAAAGGCGCTCGAATATATTGAGAACGCGCCTGTCCCCACAGTTGTGAAAGCCGACGGACTGGCTCTCGGGAAAGGGGTTATCATTGCCGAAACGAGAGAGGATGCCAGAGCCGCCGTAATATCTATTATGAAAGATAAGAAATTTGGGGAGAGCGGGAACGAGATAGTCATAGAAGAGTTTCTGCAAGGACCGGAAGTTTCCGTTCTTTCTTTTACCGACGGGAAATCGGTTGTTCCTATGGTTTCGTCTATGGACCATAAGCGTATAGGAGAAGGCGATACAGGGCTCAATACCGGAGGAATGGGGACGGTCGCTCCCAATCCGTTTTATACCGAACAAGTGGCGAAAGAATGTATGGAAAAGATATTTCTGCCGACGATTAAAGCTATGAACGCCGAGGGAAGAACATTTAAGGGTTGTCTTTATTTTGGACTTATGCTTACAAAAACCGGGCCGAAAGTGATAGAATATAATTGCCGTTTCGGAGATCCTGAGACTCAGGTAGTACTGCCGTTGCTCGAAAGCGATCTTCTTACGATCATGAAGGCGGTCACTGACGGAAATTTAGAGAATGTCGATATTCGGTTTTCGGACAGGAGCGCTTGTTGCGTCATCATGGCCGCCGACGGTTATCCGGTCAAATATGAAAAGGGGAAAGAGATATTTATACCCTCAGAGATAAAAGATAAGGTTTACGTGGCGGGAGCAAAAAAAGAAAACGGAAGGCTTCTTACAAACGGTGGCAGGGTTCTGGGGGTCACCGCTGTGGCCGATGATTTAAGAACCGCGATAGAACACGCGTACAAACTTGCGGAAACAATAAATTTCGACGGGGCGTATTATCGTCGTGATATAGGTAAAAAAGCCCTAAAAGCTATTATGGAGAAATAAGATATGGTTTACAGAGTTTTCACTGAAAAGAAAAAGGAACTCGCTAACGAGGCGAAAGCGTTGCTTTCCGATGTTCGGGACCTTCTCGGGATAACGGAACTTAGAGACGTCAGGGTTATAAACAGATATGACGCTGAAAATATTTCAAAAGAGCTTTTTGATTATGCTAAGAAAACTGTTTTCTCGGAGCCTCAGCTCGATATTGTTTCGGATGAGACAGATCTTTCGGGAGCAAAAGCGTTTGCCGTGGAATATCTTCCCGGTCAGTTCGATCAGCGCGCGGATTCCGCGGCCCAATGTATTCAGATAATATCTCAGGGGGATCGCCCCGAGGTTAAAACCGCGAAAATCTATGCTCTTTACGGGGATATTTCAGAGTCGCAGTTTTCAGAAATAAAAAAATACGTTATAAATCCGATAGAGGCCAGGGAAGCTTCTTTTGATAAGCCGATTACTCTGAAAACGGATTATGATATCCCGACAGAGGTCAAAACTCTTGATGGATTTCGTCTTCTTGATCGAACGGGACTTGAAAAGTTTATTTTCGATTACGCTCTCGCGATGGATATAGACGATATCGAATTTTGTCGCGATTATTTTATTTCCGAAAAAAGAGATCCGACTATTACTGAGATACGTATGATAGACACTTATTGGTCGGATCATTGCCGTCATACGACTTTTTTGACAGTGATAGACAATGTTGAGTTCGAAGACGAGATACTTGAAAAAGCATATGAGGAATATCTTGAAGTCAGAAAAAAGATCGGCAGGACGAAACCGATATGCCTTATGGATCTGGCGACTGTCGCTGTGAAATACCTTAAAAGCGAGGGCAAACTCGATAAACTTGACGAGTCGGAAGAAATCAACGCCTGCACGGTAAAGATAAAAATAGAAATTGAGGGAAAGACGGAAGACTGGCTCTTACTTTTCAAGAACGAGACTCATAATCATCCTACCGAAATAGAGCCTTTCGGAGGAGCCGCCACCTGTATCGGCGGGGCGATAAGAGATCCCCTTTCGGGAAGAGCGTATGTTTACGCCGCGATGAGAGTAACGGGAGCGGCCAATCCGTTAACACCGGTTAAGGATACGATAAAGGGAAAGCTTCCTCAGCGGAAAATAGTGACGACCGCGGCGGCCGGATATTCTTCGTACGGAAATCAGATCGGGTTGGCGACAGGTATAGTGGATGAAATATATCATCCGGGTTATGCCGCAAAACGTATGGAAATAGGGGCTGTCATAGCCGCTGCTCCCGCTGAAAACGTCAGAAGAGAGAAACCTTCCGCGGGGGACGTGGTTATACTTCTCGGGGGAAGCACCGGAAGAGACGGCTGCGGAGGCGCTACCGGTTCTTCAAAATCTCATACCTCCAAGTCTCTCGAAAACTGCGGGGCCGAGGTTCAGAAGGGAAACGCTCCTGAGGAGAGAAAACTGCAAAGGCTGTTCAGAAACAAAGAAGCGTGCAGAATGATAAAAAGGTGTAATGATTTCGGCGCGGGCGGGGTTTCTGTCGCGATTGGCGAACTCGCTGACGGTCTTTTGATAGATCTTAACGCCGTTCCGAAAAAATACGAGGGTCTTGACGGAACGGAGCTTGCCATAAGCGAGTCCCAGGAAAGAATGGCGGTAGTGGTTTCAAAAGCCGACGTCGAGAGATTTCTTTCTTTGGCCGAGACTGAAAATTTGCAGGCGTGTCCCGTCGCTGTCGTAAGAGACGAGCCTCGTTTGGCTATGATATGGAACGGAAAAACGATAGTTGATATCAGCCGTGAGTTCCTGAATTCAAACGGCGCTGAAAAGCATATAAACGTCATATCCTCCGCGCCCGGATATAAAGATAAAGATACCGAAGGGGATTTTTGTGAAAAATATTTTGATTTGGCGAGAGATCTGAACGTTTGTTCCAAACGCGGTCTTGCCGAGAGATTCGATTCCACGATAGGCGCCGGAACCGTACTTATGCCGTTTGGAGGAAAATATCAGCATACGCCGATACAGGCTATGGTAAACAAGATTTCCGTCGAGAAGAAACATACCGACGATTGTTCTCTTATGTCTTGGGGATACAATCCTTTCATAACCTCCGAGAGCCCTTATCACGGAGCTTATCTCGCTGTTGTTGAGTCGGTATCCAAACTTGTAGCGACAGGCTCTGATTTTAAGGACGTTTATCTGACTTTTCAGGAATATTTTGAGAAACTCGGAAAGGACGGAAAACGTTGGGGAAAACCTTTTTCCGCGCTTTTGGGAGCGTTTAAGGCTCAAAAAGAACTGGGAGTAGGCGCTATCGGAGGAAAGGACTCTATGTCCGGGTCTTTCGAGAATTTAGATGTTCCTCCGACCTTAGTGTCTTTCGCCGTCACCACCGAGAAGGCGGGAAATATTGTTTCTCCCGAGTTTAAGAGAGCGGGGAACAAGGTTATTTTGCTTGCTCCCGAGTTTGATGAGAATAAATTGCCGAAAACGGCCTCTCTTGTGTCTTTGTTTGATAAAGTATCGGCTCTTCTTCGTTCGGGGAAGGCAATCTCTTGCTATACTCCGACATACGGAGGCGTAGCCGAGGGCGTTATGAAAATGTGTTTTGGAAACGGTCTCGGTTTCTCTTTTTCCGACAGTGTTTCTCCGAGAGATATTTTCGGATACTCTTACGGTTCGTTCATTATGGAGATTTCCGACGATTCTATTACTGAAAATATTATCGGAACGATTACTGATAATAATGAAATATCATATGGAAAAAAGAGAATAAATCTTTCAGAATTGCTTTCGGTTTACGAAGATAAGCTTGAAAGCGTCTATAACTGTAATATTCCCGACAGAAAAACCGCGATGAAAAATTTTGAATATACGGTTTCTTCAAGACCTTCTCCCGCGATAAAAACCGCGAGACCGAAGGTTCTCATTCCGGCGTTTCCGGGGACGAACTGTGAGTATGACAGCGCTAAAATAATGCTTGACGCCGGAGCGGATCCTGAGATAATGGTGATAAAAAATCTGTCGGCCGGCGGGATACAGGAAAGTATAGAGGTCTTTGCCCGCAAGCTTAAAAACGCTCAAATGATTTTTATTCCGGGGGGATTTTCCGGAGGCGATGAGCCTGACGGGAGCGGAAAATTTATTACTGCGTTTTTCCGTAATTCTTTGATAAAAGACGGCGTAACCGAGCTTTTGGAAAAGAGAGACGGGCTTATTTGCGGTATCTGTAACGGTTTTCAGGCGCTTATAAAACTCGGTCTCGTGCCTTACGGAAAGATAATTGATACCGACGAGAATTGTCCCACTCTCACTTTTAATACGATAGCTCGCCATCAATCGAGGATAGTTCGAACCCGTGTCTCGTCAAATAAATCTCCGTGGCTTTCTCAAACCGAGGTCGGGGATATTTACAGTGTTCCTATTTCTCACGGAGAGGGTCGGTTTTTCGCGAGCGAGGATCTTATTATGGCTCTTGCCGAAAACGGACAGATCGCGACTCAATATGTGGATTTTGACGGTAACGCTTCGAGTGACGTTCATTTTAATCCCAATGATTCCGCGTATGCCGTGGAAGGAATAACTTCCCCTGACGGCAGGGTCTTCGGAAAGATGGGGCATTGCGAACGTGTCGATTCGTATCTTTATAAAAACGTTCCCGGAAACTATGATATAGGAATGTTTAGGTCTGCTGTCGGATATTATAAATAAGGTGATATATTATGACATATAAAACTGATATAGAAATCGCTCGGGAATGTAAGATGCTGCCGGTGTCTGAAATCGCCAGAAACGCGGGTATCGACGAGAAATATCTTGAGCATTACGGACGGTATAAAGCGAAAATAGATCTTTCTTTGATAAAGGAATCTAAAAATCCTGACGGAAAGCTCGTTCTTGTCACGGCGATAACGCCGACTCCCGCGGGAGAAGGTAAGACAACTACGACGATAGGGCTTGCCGACGGGCTTCGCCGTATCGGTAAAAAAGTTACGGTAGCTCTTCGTGAACCTTCTCTCGGCCCTGTTTTCGGAATAAAAGGCGGAGCCGCCGGAGGCGGATATTCTCAGGTTGTTCCCATGGAAGATATAAATCTTCATTTTACGGGAGATTTTCACGCGATAGGCGCGGCGAATAATTTACTTGCCGCTATGATCGATAATCATATATATCAAGGTAACGCTTTAAATATCGATCCCAGAAAGATAACATGGAAACGATGCGTTGACATGAATGACAGGCAGCTGAGGAATCTTGTTGACGGTCTCGGCGGAAAAGTAAACGGAGTTCCGAGAGAAGACGGGTTCGATATCACCGTCGCTTCTGAGATTATGGCGGTTCTTTGTCTTTCATCGTCTATTACCGATCTGAAAGAAAGACTTTCGCGGATCATCGTAGGTTATACATATAACGATCTTCCCGTGACCTGCGGGGATTTGAAAGCCTCCGGAGCTATGGCCGCGCTTTTGAAGGACGCTTTAAAGCCGAATTTGGTTCAGACTCTTGGACATACTCCGGCGCTTGTTCACGGAGGACCTTTCGCGAATATAGCTCACGGCTGTAATTCCGTAACAGCTACCAAAATGGCTCTTAAATTGGGGGATTATACCGTTACGGAAGCCGGATTCGGAGCTGATCTCGGAGCCGAGAAATTTTTTGATATAAAATGTCGGCTTTCGGGGCTTGTCCCATCCGCTGTGGTGGTCGTTGCCACTGTGAGAGCGCTTAAGATGCACGGAGGGCTTTCTAAAACGGAACTTTCAAGAGAGGATATGCGGGCGCTTGAAAACGGGGTCCCGAATTTGTTAAGACATGTTTCGAATATCAGAACCGTATATAAACTTCCTTGTGTCGTGGCCATAAATAGATTTCCGACGGATACCGACAGGGAAATTGAGTTCATAATCGGCAAATGTCGTGATCTTGGCGTAGACGCGGTTCTTTCTACCGTTTGGTCCGAGGGCGGAAAAGGCGGGGAAGCTCTCGCCGCGGAGGTTGTCAGACTTTGTGAGCATGAGAGCGGGAATTTCTCTTTTTCGTACGAGCTTGACGCTTCGATAGAAGAAAAAATAGAGTCTGTCGTCAAACGCGTATATGGCGGTGACGGTATAGTTCTTGCTCCGGAGGCAAAAAAACAGATTGATAAGCTTTCCTCTCTGGGTTTTTCCTCCCTTCCCGTTTGCATTGCCAAAACGCAATACAGTTTTTCGGACGACCCCTCAAAATTGGGAGCCCCGAGTAATTTCACCGTAACGGTGAGGAATGTTAAAGTATCGGCGGGAGCCGGTTTTATCGTCGTTCTTACGGGAGATATTTTGACTATGCCCGGTCTTCCTCTGTCTCCCGCCGCCGAAAAAATAGATGTTGACGAAAACGGCGAAATATCCGGACTTTTCTGATTGTATTTTTAATCCGATTTCTTGTGTATCTGATATCTAAGGTTGTTTATTTCTTTTTATTGACCGGCGTTAAGCCGGTCTTTTTATGGGCGATATGTCGCGGGATTGAAAAATTTAATACAATGCGATATAAAAATGAGGAAATGAGGAACGCGTTCTTTTTCCTCCGCTCATTTCTCTTTCTTTTTTTCTCTCATCTTTCTTTTTTCTTCTCTCTTCTCTCTTCTCTCTTCTCTCTTTATTCTTCTCTCATCTCTCTTCTCTGTCTTTTCCGACCCCTTTTGTTTTCTTTGAAATGCTTGACTTTAAGCGGAAAATATTGTATAATATAATATAGTATGGATAGTAATTCTGTCGTAAACGCTCCCCTCCTGAGGCGACGGAGGACATTTCGTTATTTCACATCGGATTGTAATTTTTTGTGGAAGATTGAGGGGAAATTTTTTCTTGCGGCAGTCGCGATCTTTGCGGCCTGATGGAATGAGTTTATCGGGCTTTGCTTTGATTTAAATTAAAAAACTTGAATGGTGGATAATAATGGCAAAATCAAAATACGATGACAGCAGTATAAAATCACTGAAAGGGCCGGACAGAGTTCGTCTCCGTCCGTCGGTAATTTTCGGATCGGACGATATCGTCGGGTGCTGTCACTCATTTTTTGAGATCCTTTCGAATTCTATCGATGAATTTAAGGAAGGACACGGAAATAAGATAATTGTTTCCTATTTCAACGACGGTTCGGTCGAGGTTCAGGATTTCGGACGAGGCATCCCGGTTGATTATAACGAGAAAGAGAAAGCGTATAACTGGGAGCTTTTATTTTGCGAGATGTATGCCGGAGGAAAATATGGGGATACTTACGAGTTTTCTCTCGGACTGAACGGATTGGGTCTTTGCGCGACGCAATACGCTTCCGAATATATGGAAGCGGAGATATATAACGGTAAATATCGCTATGAGCTGAGATTTGAAAAAGGGTATCCTGTCTGTAAAAACAAAGAAGAGCAGATGCATAAAACGGAAATGAAGCATAAGCCCGGAACTCGTATAAAATGGAGACCGGACCTGAGTGTTTTTACCGATATCAATATGCCTCTTTCCTATTTTGAGGATACGCTGAAAAAGCAAGCGATCTGTAATAACGGTTTGACAATTCTTTTGAAATATCAAAATCCCGACGGCAGTATAACTGAGAGGACTTTTTACTACGAGAACGGTATCTCTGATTATTTGGCGGAAATAACGGGGTCGGACACTCTGACCTCTCCTCAGGTATGGTCCGCGGAACGTTTTGGGAGGGACAGAGCGGATAAAGACGATTACCGCGTTATCTTAAACGTGGCTTTTTGTTTCTCGAATAAATATCCTTTTATTGAGTATTATCACAATTCGAGTTTTCTTGAATACGGCGGTTCTCCCGACAAAGCGGTTAAGAGCGCTTTTGTCTCGGCGATAGATTCTTATATAAAATCTGTCGGGAAATATAATAAAAACGAAAGTAAAATAGCTTTTTCCGACATAGAGGACAGTTTGGCTCTCGTATCGAATTCTTATTCGACGCAGACTTCATACGAGAATCAAACCAAGAAGTCTATAAACAACAAGTTTATTCAGGAAGCTATGACAGATTTCCTGAAACATCATCTTGAAGTGTATTTTATC
Organism: Candidatus Geddesella stercoravicola; assembly: GCA_904398665.1. Lineage (GTDB taxonomy): Bacteria > Bacillota > Clostridia > Oscillospirales > UBA644 > Geddesella > Geddesella stercoravicola. Next base: position 10,834 of record CAJFPG010000018.1, read on the forward strand.
GAGAACAAAGAAGAAGCGAACAAGATAGCCGATCAGGTTCTCGTAAATAAGAGAAGTCGGGAAAACGCGGAAAAAACGAGGCAAACTCTTAAAAAGAAACTTATTACCGAAATAGATCTGACAAATCGTATAGAAAAATTTGTGCCCTGTCGTTCGAAAGACGTGTCTAAAAGAGAATTGTATATCGTCGAGGGCGATTCCGCGGTGGGCTCCGTAAAACAGGCAAGAGACGCAGAATTTCAGGCGATAATGCCTGTAAGAGGTAAAATTTTAAATTGTTTGAAAGCCGATATAAATAAAATATTAAACAGTGAGATAATAACAAATCTGGTCAGAATATTGGGCTGCGGCGTGGAGATGAAGATAAAAGGCAAGAGTTTTTCTGAATTTAATTTGCAAAATCTCAAATTCAGCA
>CAJFPG010000019.1 GCA_904398665.1 Candidatus Geddesella stercoravicola
AACGAAACCGAAACATCCATTATTCTCAAAACAGATCGAGCAGAGCTTTCGACATTTGAAAACTCTACAGATGAGCGGAAGATTTATTACATTACCGATTTGCATTTAATGCACAGAATACAACACGCACACTGCATAACCAAAGATGATTGTGTATATGTTGTTCAACGCATTATTGATACGCTACTTGAAGATAAGCCATTCGGAAGTCTCATTCTAATCGGTGGTGACATCGCATCAGAATTTTGGGTATATGAGTTGTTTGTCAATTTATTGCGAAAGACGATTGATGAACTTCGATTGTATGCTAAAGTCGTATTTATATTGGGCAATCACGAGCTGTGGGGATTTCAAGGCCATCCTATAAATAGTATTGTAGAAGAATACAGATGCTTGCTTACAGATAATAACATGCATCTAATTCAAAATGAAATTCTGTATTTAGATGAAGCAAATAATATTCTCTGTATTCTGCAGCAGGAACTAAAGGAACTTACGGACAAAGAGATAAGAGAAAGACTGCGTACTGCTCGTGTGATTATATTTGGCGGTATAGGTTTTTCCGGGTATAACCAGGAGTTTAACGCAAATAATGGCATATACCGCTCAACTTTATCTCGTGAAGATGAGGTGTCCGAAAGCGAAAAATTCGAAAATCTATACGATCGAATTTGCGCCTGTTTGTCCGATAAAAATATTGTTATTTTTACACATATGCCCTTTACAGATTGGCATAAAGAAGGATGCCGTCAAAATGATTTCGTATATGTTAGCGGTCATAATCATAAGAATGATTTTTATGATGATGGTGTCGTCAGAATATACGCTGATAATCAAGTGGGATATCATACAGAACACCCGAGACTAAAGTACTTTTACATAGACAATATGTATGATTGGTTTTCGGATTACGAAGATGGTATTCATACGATCACGAGGGATGATTATATCAATTTCTATCGTGGAAAAAATCTGCCTCTCACATTTAACAGAGATATCAATAAGCTGTGTATGTTGAAGAAGAAAGACTACTATTGTTTCATTCATGAAAACCTTTCCGGCAGTTTAACAATGTTAAATGGTGGTAGTTTGAAATCATTAAACAGCAAAGATATTCAGTGGTATTATGACAATATGGATGCAGAAATTGCGTATATTAAAGCTCCCTTGGATAAATTTCAATCAATTCAACTGCAAATTTCCAATACAGTTAAGGACATCGGGGGATCAGGATATATACACGGTGCCATTGTAGACATAGATTTTTATAATCATATCTATGTTAATCCGTTTGATCTAACGATAACACCGTATTTCGCTTGGGATATTATTGAAAAGTATATCTACCCTAATGTGCCGGCTTTGTTGAAATCAAATTGCCCATTGTTATATGCAAATTATAATAAGCTTTTGACTGGTGGACAAACAAACGCATTGATTCCTAAAGACGAAGCCGCTGGACTAATTGTCAAACCGGAATTGTACTTGTCAACAGATATTTATGCGGCATCAAGAGAACTCAAAAAGATGCAGAAGCTAAATTCTAATATACTAAGTACTTGGTATGACAATGTTCCTGGCATAAAAATGTTACCTTCAAGGAAAGTTGTTCGTTCTGCGATTGGTGAATCAAAAATGATGAAATGTGGAATGACCGCAACAATAATTGCGTATGTAAACTACGATGATATTTCCGTTAAATTTGAAGATGGTACAATAGTAAAGCACATCCGCAAAGATAGATTCACAAATGGAACAATCAAGAATCCTAATATGCCCACAGAAAAGAGCCTCTCAACCGCAAAAATCGTGTATGTAAAAAAGGATTCTTATGTTGGTAAAACTAATGTTATGAATTGCGGATTGAAGGCAACGGTCATTGAAGATTTTGGGTGTAAGGACATTACAGTACAATTTGAAGATGGACTTATACGCAAACACCGCAGACGAGATCACTTTGATTTAGGTAAAATTGCTCACATTCCAGACAAAGGTGAATGAACAGCGCTATTAATTCAATAAGCCCCAATAACAACACACGTTAGATGGCAACGTCTGACGTGCGTTTTTGTCATAAAATGTTTCCAATTTTAGAGAAAAAAGTTGGGGTGTACCCCTTGACTTTTTGACCAAAAACTCATATGTTCTAAATAGAGGGTTTAATCTCTTTCCTTCGTTTTTGCTCTTCGGACATGCAAGGAGCTTGTTCGGAGTCAAAATAAATAACTAATGTTTTAATTATGAAGGAGGACATTTACGCCAAACACTCTCTAAGCACGGAAAATCTCTGTCCTATAGCTTTACGGACAGACGGAGGAAGGCACATGAAACCTGAATTGTCGGGCAGTGCTACAAACCTCTGAAAACGGCAGCATCGAAAGATGAAGATCCTGCAACCTTGACGCACCAAGGAAAGCCCTACTGCACGGTGACAGCAATAGCATCTGCACAAGGAACGGCAAATGAAAAGATCAGTCCCAACTTCAAAATAAGCACGGGGAAATTGCCAAGACACAGAATTTGCAGACGAAAATTGCACCAAGTCCTTAAGCGCGTACAGAAAGTAGACATCTACTACCGCTTCATCGGCAACCTAAACTAATGTTGCGTTATAACTTGCATATGTAAAAAATAAATAATAAAATAAAGTAATAATAAAACATAGATAAATATATCTTTTCCAAGATAAATTAACAAATTAATATAAAAAATCATAAATACAGGAAGAAGAACAATTAAAAACAAAATAAAAAGGACTTCAAGATCAAAGCTCGAACGATCGATTTCTTGAAATCCTTATTCTACTATTTTTATTTTATAATCAAAAAAATTTTGTTTTTAAAATATTTTATACGAAAACCAAAATTTGAAAAAATTTAATATGAAACACAATATTTTATCTTTTTCATCGAATTAAACTATAAGATCGCCTTCCGTTCCGGGTTTTATCGCGGCGGCGTTAGATTCGTCTGTATCAATATGCATCGCCAAAGCGTAAGAAGAACTCACCCTGACAACAACATCTCCGAAAATAAGACTTCTACCGTCGGTATCAACCTTAACGCTAACGATTTGTTTATCCGAAACACCAAACTCCTCAGCGTCGGCGGGAGTCATATGTATATGCCTCTTAGCGGCAATAACACCCTTATCGACAGTCAATTCGCCCGCAGGACCTACGATAGTTATGCCGGACGTCCCCTCAATATCCCCAGATTCTCTTATCGCGGCAGATACTCCGAGCGTTCTCGCGTCGGTGAGCGATATTTCTATCTGAGTAGCTCCGCGGCAAGGACCGAGAATAGAGACGCCTTTAAGCTCATTTTTCGGACCTCTCAATAAAACACGTTCCTCGCTCGCAAATTGTCCCGGCTGAGACAAATTCTTTTTAGGAGTAAGTTTGTAACCCTTTCCGAACAAAGTTTCAAGATCAGATTCTGTAACATGAACGTGTCTGGCCGATGTCTCAATCAATATTTTTCTCATTTTTAACACCCCGTATATTTTAATTTTAATCTTAATTTTAATTATGCAATAACTAATAAAAAATTTATCTGTCAAAAAAAGGAATAGTTTTACTCCTCCGCTATAAAATATAACAAAAAAATAAAATACTTTATATTACGCCTAAAATCAAGAAATCATTTTGCCTAAAATTTTTTATCTATGGCTTTGTTTAAGCAAAAATTTCAATATCTGTATCCGAATCAAGACAAAAAAAATGAAAAAAGGCTCTTAAAAAAAATTTTTTCAAAAAATAAATCTACGCCGCCGGGCTCCGAACACGATAAAACTTTTTTTCATTTATAAATTGTCAATTGTCATCGGAGCCTTTTTTGTCCAAAGAAACAACGATAGTTTCCGAATCAGAATCGTCAAGCTCTCTTACATATTTTCTCAATATAAAAAAGACTATGACTTCAAACAATCCGGCCACAACAAGGGAAACTCCCAATAATATCGCGAAAACGGCGTCTTCTATTCCGGGAACAAAAAGTACAATAAGTCCGACAATCACAAAAAGAAACGATATCAAAAGAAAAACGAACCATTTTCTATTACCGCATCTTTTGAGTAGAAAACTTTCCTGAATATTGATAAGTCCGTGAGAAACAACTACAACTCCCAGAATCGTGCCCAAAATATCAAACAAGGCCTCCGATTTAAAGATAAAAAGAAACCCGACAAGAACCAATATCAGACCGATTATCATCTCATTCATCAAATAATCCCTTTTTTTCATCGAAGCGAGATGATAAATAAATAAACCGAGTCCGAAAACAATTAAAGCGGAACCCGCTATAACGCAAAAAACGTTTTGAGTTAATTGAGGCCATACTATATACACAATTCCTATAACTATACTTATAAGCGCGGAAAAAAGATAAGCGACGCCTATTTTTCTCATAAACTTAATCATAATATTCACACTTCCGTTTTATTTAAGCCTTTCCGACAGAGCCGAAAATAGTCATTTTTTTCATGGTAGCCAGTTTAACAGCCTCAGAGCTTTGGCACATTACGTCGGTCATTCCTAACCCTTCTTTATAATTATCGACCACGCTTTTAACCTGAGCGCAATTTATATCAGTAAATATATTGACTTTGGAAATTCCGTTCTCTACGCAGTTTCTGAAATCCTCGTCAGAAAGACCCGAACCGCCGTGCAAAACGAGAGGCACTGACACAATTTTCGCGATTTCTTTAAGTCTTTCTATATCAAGCTTAGGCTTTTCCTTATAAGCCCCGTGAGCGGTCCCGATAGCCACGGCAAGAGCGTCTACATTTGTCTTCTCGACAAAGTCTCTCGCCTGCTCCGGCTCTGTATATATACTGTTATCATGGCTTCCGCCGCTCTCGGCCGCATCAGCGTCGTTCGCCCCGACATGTCCGAGCTCAGCTTCGACAGTGGCTCCGAAAAGTTTCGCTATTTTAACCATATCAGAAACCTTTTTAACATTTACATCGTACGAATCGGTAGAGCAGTCATACATTATCGAAGAAAATCCGAGTTTTAAAGCTTCGAGAATTTTAGTATCGGTTAGACCATGGTCAAAATGCAAAACAACCGGGACCGACGCTTTTTTCGCCATCGGCAAAAGAAAATAAGAAAGTTCTTCAAGAGAGGCGTAAGGAAGCAAAACCTCGGCGGTTCCTATTATTACGGGAGAACGAAGCTCCTCCGCGGCGGAGAGAACCCCTTTCGCCATTTCGAGATTTACGGTATTGAAAAGCCCGACTCCGTATTTATTCTTTTTTGCGTCCGTAAGGACGTCGTTGAGAGTGACCAGCATTTATTATTCCTTCTTTCCTTATTATTTTTCAAAAAAAGCCCTCAGCAAAAAATGCCCTTGACGATATTTATCGTATTTATCGTTATAAAACGTCTCGACGCCCTTGTCCGGAATCAGACGCCCCCGATATTTTATCATATTATCCCCCGCCGTCTTATAATCCGGATATATGCCGCAGCCGACCGCCGCCAAAATAGCGGCCCCGACGCAACAGGTGTCCGCCTCCGCGGGAAAAGATATCTCACAACCGCAGATATCGCAGGTAATACGGCTCCAAACCTCGCTCTTGGCCGCTCCCCCCACCATTTTTAGACTCGTTATCTTCGTTCCGAATTTTTCAAACTCTTCAAGAACCATCCTGGTCTCAAAAGCGACCCCTTCCATCAGAGCCCTGGCAAGATCATATTTATCGTTCATTAGCTCCATTCCGAGGACGCAGGAATTAAACGCTCGTATATTATGCGGAAAACCGGCCCCCGCGAGATAAGGATAAAAATAAATATTTTTAGCGCTGTCTCTCCTCTTTTCAGCCTCCGCGTCCAATTTTGAAAAATCGTCTTCGCCAATCGTTTGAGTAAGCCATTTCAAAGCGGAACCCGCGCTTTGCAACGACGCTATATTTCCGTAAACGCCCTTGCAGGGATGAACTCCGGGAGCAAGAAAACTCTCGGTAAAAATAGGTTTAGAAGTGACTCCGAGAACAACCCACGTAGTCCCCGTGGAAAGCAGCATATCCCCGTCGGATATCGCTCCGCAGCCCACGGCGGCGCAATACTGATCATGTCCTCCGTTATAAACTTTCACCGTTTCGGGAAGAGAAAAATCCTCCGCGGCATCCTTAGTTAGCGTGCCGATATACTCTCCCGTAAATCTACACTCCGGAAGCCTGTCTTTTTCCACTCCCGCGAGATTAAGCAAAAAACTATCCCATTCGCCCGATACTATATCGAAAAGCTGACGCATAGCGGCGTTCCCAGGGTCTGTCACAGCTTTACCCGTAAGCTTGTAATTCATGTATTCGATAGTGGTAAGAAACATATGAGCCTTATTAAAAAGCTCCTCTTCATGTTTTCTCATCCATCTGAATTTCGCTATATCCAAACTCGGATCAGGCTCCCAACCAGTTTTTTTATAAATAACGTCGCCTCCGCCCGCCTCTGATACGGCCTCCGAAATTTCCCTCGTGGCTCTTCGGTCCATCCAAGTGTAAGCGTTAGAGAGAGGGCGAAAGTTCTCGTCAACAGGAACAGTGCTTCCTCCCTGAGTCGAAAGAGAAAGAGCGACAATCTCGTTTTTATCTCCATCAAAAGTATCGAGAGCAGCTTTGGTGGCAAAGACAGCCGCGTCATACCAATCGTCCGCGTTTTGTTCAATTTTGCCACCCGGAAGAGTTATCAAAGAATACTCTTTATAACCCTTTCCCAAAATATTACCTTTTTCATCGACAACTATCGCCTTCGTTCCCGTCGTCCCGACGTCTATTCCTATAACGAACATATAATTCTCCTTAAATCAAAGCTGTTCCAATGCCTCGGAGAGAGCGTTTATTATAACGTCAAGTATGACTTTCGTCGAAGTAACGGGAGGTTTAAGAAGAATAGCGGGAGGACAATTTACCTTATAGAGCTGAGCCGAAGTATCAATATATTTCCCGTTTACTAATTTCGCACACCTCGCCGCGGTATCAACATCATGAAAATGTATGGAAGCCAAAAGACCCTCTCCCTCAACCTTACTTACAACGTCGGAATATTTTTCGCCGAGTTTTCTGAGAGAGCTCTCAAAATAATCGCCGATTTCCGCGATATTCTCGCTGTTCGCCTGAGAAAACTCCATAGTAATAAGATAGGATAACGACGCGAGCTCCTCTTGACCGTTAGTAACCAGAGCCCCGAATTGATTGAGAATATCCATTTCGGCGGTGGTCAGTATTTTGCTCGCGGGATACTCTCCTCCCGGGAAACCCTTTCCGACAATCACGAAATCGGGTTTTATATCATAAAGATGATAAAGATACATACCGGGATACCACATACAGGACTGAATCTCGTCGTCCATCGTCGGGGTGTCATACTCCGCGCAAAGTTTATACGCTTCTTGCAGATATTCCCTAGTGAGACGTATCCCTCCGTAATTCATAAGGACAATCTCATGTATATAACCGGCGGTTTTATAATCCCCCGTGTTATATTTTTCTATTTTAGCCCTAAAATCGTCTATATCGTTAAGCATAACGGGAACAATTTTATAAAGACCCGCTTTCTCCGCCTTCTCGTAATAACCGGGCCAAAGATTTCGAAAAGTCTGCGCGAGTATGGACGTACCGTGATAATTCGCCTCAATTCCACCGTCAATATCGCCGTTGACAAGAAAAACGGGAATTTTACCCTCGTATTTAGCCTCCTGAAAACTTTTGTCAAGACGATAGAAACGAGCGAGCATCATTTTAAAGCCGGCTTCGCACGCCACGCTTCCGGTTTCAAGATTTATTACCCTGTTTAAAACTTTCGGCTCCGTCGACGCGAGAACCTTTTCAAGACCTTCTTTATCGTCGCGGGACAAACCGTTCGCGGTACGAACCATCTCTCTTTCAAGAAGACGAGTGACGTACCCTCTCGTATTATTGTGAGTAGGATTTAATATCCCGAGTTTATGCGCGTTTTCTAAAAGTTTATACCCTCCGAAACGATGGCCGAACGGAACGTGATAATGTTCGCTTTTTCCTATAAGATAAAGTCTTCCGTCTTCTCCGAGACGAACACAGCCGAAGCCGGTCACGGGCGCCGAATCTTTATGAAACGCTTTTTTAAAGGAATTTGTAGCCGCCCCGTCGTTATCATTTTTAAAAGTGGGAATCAATTGTTCTCCCGCCCTTTTGGCGAACTCCTCGTTTTTTTTCTGAGCCTCTTCCGGATAGAAATCCACCTTTTCGTTAGCGATTTTAAGCGCTTCTTCTCTCGACATAAGGCCAAAGGCCTCAACGCCGCTAACGACGCTTTCTATGTAATCCTTCCCAAGAAGATCGGAAAGGGATTTTTTGGGGGAATTGAATTTCATTTATAACTACCTACCTTTTCATGAAGATTTAAGTATTGATTATCAATAAAAAACAAAAGATATTTTGAAGCTCCCCTCCGCCGCGAAATTATCCCAAAATCAAATACGATACGAAAAGGCAAGAGAAGCTCTCGTAACAATATATTTTGCAGAAGCTTGATTAAACAAATTCAAAACATCAATATAACCGATAAAGCTCAGAGCCGCACCGCGGCAAAAGGCCCAAACAATGACGTTGAATATTTTAAAATTTAATTATTAAATTTTAATATTTGATTTAAATTTAACATAAAAAAATCCTATAAATATTTTCTTTAATAAACGTTTTAATTTTAAATACTAAATACTCGCTCAAAAAGCGATATAAACATTTCAACATTTAAAAATAAAATCTATAAAACTATAAGAAAATTATAACTCCTCAACAGGAATACCTATAAGTTTTCCAAAAAATTTTATCATATCGACGTTTCCGTCATAAATAAGAAAGCTGTGATGAGTCGCCCCATGCTCGCTGAGACTCTTTAAGAACTCAGGAACAGATTTTTCGGGCTTCATCCATCCTCTCATTTGATTTTGAAGCCTGTCTTTTTCAACAGACACCATTTCCACCGGAGCCGTTCCGAGCTTAAAGCCCTCCTCGTCTCTGTAAATATTTACGTAAACGGCTTTGCCGCCCTTAAAACGACTATACGCCGCGACCGTGTCTCTCGCCGTATCGTTATAATCAAACGGCATATTATAAAGAATAGGCTTCCCGTCCGCGACCCCGTAATTCATTTCCGCCATATGGCTTATAAACAAAAGATCGTTTTTCCAATCGGGACAAAATATTTCTATAAACGACGTATCGGGAATCACTTTTAAAAACGCGCCGACGAACGCCGCCGTCAAAGCGTCCCCTTCCCCGGCGTATCCGATTCCTCTCTCCATCGCCTTGCAAGCCTCGATAAAAGGCATTGAATCGATAGTTTTATCTCTTATCTTCAAAAAGTTTACTGAAAACGCGTCAAGATTATGTTTTTCAATCCACTTTCTCACCGCGAGACAAGCTTTGATATTATAAAGATAATTCTCCTCGTTAATATCTTCTCCCTTAGCGAACTTTTGTTCATTCTCCGCAAGTTCGGCAGCGACTTCGGAGTCCGAGACAGAGGATAAAAGAGAGCGCAACTCGTGATTATCAGCCTCAAGAAGCTTTATTCCGAAAGTTTTTTTAAGTTCTTTCGAATCGACAAGGAAATCGCCCATTCCCTTAAAACTGCCCCCTATAACGCCGACCGACGAACCGTCAAGATTTTTCGCGGCGACGGCGGCTCTAACGAGCCTCGCTGTCTGCCTCACAACGTCGCTATTGTCGCAATGTCCGACCGCTATGGCATAAGGTTTCTTGTTTCTGCGAAGAAGATTACACATATCCATGACTCCGTGTATACCATGATTATAATCTATCTCCTCAATCGACACGTCAAACCCGAAGTCGTATGTCTCGGTCGTATCCATAACGACTATCGGCAAAGAAGTTGACGCGAGCGCCGACACGCTTTCGAGAGAGGGAGAATACGCCATATGAAGAGTCACTATACAATTTACGCCGTCATCCTCAAACTTCGATACGGTTTCAGTAAATTCGCTTTCCACTCGACAAAAAGGAGCGGTTTTAACCTCAAAGCCCTCATTTTCGAGCTTCTCGGTCATCTTTTTATAAAAAGGTTCTAACCTCTCTCTCAAAATCGGCATAGAATCATCATAAAGCTTAATATAAAGAGGCAATAGCCCGATTTTTATTTTTTTCATTTTCAGTTAATCCCCCTGTTCTCAAATTTTATTCGGCATTTTTTATTCAGTATTTTTTTTCAATAACAAATAGAACAACTAGACGGTAAATAAAAATATAAAGCGAATTCACTTAATTTAACATGAGTTTATTTTAAGTATAATACGTGTAAAACAATCAATATAATTACTACAATTACTTCATAATTACTTCCTAATACTCACTAAAATAATTAATAAGCCACATACACTTCTACGAATTTATAATCTTAACGCGGCGAGTGAAATTTTCGAGTATACGAGTATATAATTATTATTGAAAGATTTTATATATTTTTAACAACACAACAACACTTTGATTTAAATTTATAAAAACTTTACTCTAATTAAAAATATAATTTAAAATACACATTTAATTGAAATACTCCGATTAACTCCGCCTCATTGCGACACTTTAACTTTAATTAAATATATTTTTTCTTTATAATTTTATCTTATAAAGAGAAGCGCCGTTTAAGCAAAGAATTTTCTCAACGTCATTTTTAGAAAGTCCAAGAGTTTCGGAGCATTCTTTAAAAGCTAAAAGCTCTTCATACATAAAATTGGAAATATTTTTCTCATCGCTCTCTATCATATGAGAATCTCCCGAGACATCTCCGTAAAGACCTCTCGGAATAACGTTATAATATTTACCGCCTTTCGTTATCCGATACATTCTCATTTTTGTTATAGGCAAATCGGAGCCAAACATCAGCCTGTCCACGCCGACCGCTTCTATACACTTTTCCATAGCCAAAGACAGAGTGTTAGCGGTAAAATCAAACATCATGTTTTTCGTATGTTTAAGCGTCTCAAAGGCATCCCCTATATCTTCCGGAGAATAAGCTCTGCCTATATGAGCGACAACAAGCTTTACGTTCGGATACTTTTCCTCTATCTCCATAAGTTGGGCTATATTAAGCGGGTCTTTGAGTCTCTGAGGTCTGGCGATGTGCAGCATAACTATCCAACCGTGCTTATTCGCGACTTCGAGATGCTCTTTGGGCAAAAAATCAAATATACGAATCTCATCCGCGGGAATATAAGGAGCGCAATTAGAAAGATACGGCTTCAATCCGAGAAAGCCGCCTTTGGCAACCTCTTCTTCAAGATACTCCGGCGTCATTTTATAATCCGTGCATAAAAGACCGGGCAAACCGGTTTTGTCCATGCACTCCTTTGTATAAACATTCGTCTTGTAAACGTTAGCCGTAGGCTCTCCCATTAAAACGGGATAAACCTTCTTATCCGGGAACATATCTTTATAGGTTTGAAGCAAATCGTCTATATAGCACTCGTCGGCGACAAGCTTTACCCAATCGACGCACCCGTCTATATGCTCATAGTCAAAAAATTCCTTTTTCCACACATGAGTATGCACGTCAACCATTTTAGCGGGCAAAAAATCCCTCAAATTCTCCTCATAAACTTTAATATCATACTCCGTTCTCTCAAAACCGAACATTTTTATCCTCCGCTATTTTAAAACTTTATTTTAAACGC
>CAJFPG010000020.1 GCA_904398665.1 Candidatus Geddesella stercoravicola
GCAAACTTGATATAATCAGAAAGCTTAAACTCATTGCCGTAAACGTTAACGCTTCCTTTTTCGGAAGTCACGTTAATGGCAAATTGATAAGTCAAAGCGAGGCTTCCCAAATTCGCTATTTTCAAATTCACGACCTCGACATGTCCGGGTTCCCAAAGAGAACCTGAATCGAAAAGATTCGTGTTCTCAGTAACTTCTGTCTCAACGTCGCCGTCTACGTTATAAAGCGCGACGTCAAGATTTCCGGCGACTATCTTATTGCTTTCGGCCGAGACGCCGTCGGTAAACCACGCGAAAGTAAGACCGACAAGCATCGCGGCGCAGAGAACAATAGACAGCACGCTTGCGAGTAACGCTCTTTTCGTATTTTTTCTTTGAGTCATTATTTTTTCTCCTTAATTTTTTACGGCATTTTTACATTATTTATAAGATTCTTTTTCCAAATGTCAAAAGGAAAAAGAACGTTTGGCGAAAATATTTTTATCGCTACAAAACTTAAAATAAAAGACAAAATAAAATATGGAACAAAAACAACGTTCTTTCGCAAATCATTCCCTCAAATTATGTTCCGAGCTTCTCCCTCCCTCGGAAGGGAGAGACTCGGATTTCATATAAGCAACAATTCTTAAAAAACAGACACAAACGAGTTTATTACGCGTAACTCCATTCCTTAGTGACGGCATCGTAAGTAGCGGTCTGACCGTTTCTGATAAAGGTGCAATCTCCCTCTATAACAAGAGTATTATTGTCTCTCGTCGGAGTATTTCTGTAAACCGGGTCAGATACTGTCGGTTCTCTGGTAGCCGACGCGTCTTTCGTAATGGTTATATCAGTATCGATAAGAGTCAAAGTCATTGTATTGTCGCCGTTCGAGCCATAATAGCTGCCCATTCTGACGCCTGTTACCGCGTTCCCGGTATAGGTTATATTTATATCGCAGTTTTCCATAACAACCGAACCGTAAGCATTCGCATCGATATCAACCGCTGCTCCGCCGTTACCAAAAGTCCCGGTAAAGACGCAGTCGACGAAGGTTACGTCATATTCTCTGCCGCCTCCCGAAGCGGTACTTAAATCTACCACTCCGTTAAAGATACATTTTTCAAAAACAAGGGTCGTAACCTGACCGTCTGCATCATCAGAAGCATAGGACTGGAATGGATTTCTGCCGTCAAACGTACAATTTACGAAAGTGGCGGTAGAACCGCTCTCAACACGAACAACCGAGGAAGAGACCCCCTCATCGGCCACAAAATTGCCGTTCTTTATAATAACGTTTACGGGGGTTGTCGCATACCCTGTCGTTTGTCCTACAACGATACCGTTTCCGCCGGCAGACGTTCTTTCTACGGTATTATTGGAGAAATCTATCGTCTTATCGGAAGAGATTCTCACATTGTCCTCACTCGTTATCGTGATATCAGAATCGATGACAATATCGGAAGTCGAATTATCGACAAGAGAATCCTTCGCCTCGTCGGAGCTCATAATAGGATAATCCAGATCCTCGTCATAATACTCGTTAAAGCTATCGCTTTCGTACGGGGTCTGGGTAGCCGCGAGAGTAACTCCGAGATTGATCTCGGGAGCCGAGACATTATCGGCTGTCATATAATTCGCGTCGTTTCCGACCGACGTGGGCATATAAACCACGAGAGTTACGTATTTTTCGGAAATTCCGTCAGAGCTTCCTTCGGGATACAATACGTTCTCATCGTTTACGTTGAGCTGAGAAATGGGAACAGAGCCGGCTTCTTCCGCCGCGGTTATCGCCGCGTCGCGGCTCTCATAGCTCTGATTTCCGTCTATCACCGCAAACTTGATATAATCAGAAAGCTTAAACTCATTGCCGTAAACGTTAACGCTTCCTTTTTCGGAAGCCACGTTAATGGCAAATTGATAAGTCAGAGCGAGACTTCCCAAATTCGCTATTTTCAAATTCACGACCTCGACATGTCCGGGTTCCCAAAGAGAACCGGAATCGAAAAGATTCGTGGTTTCGGTAACCTCCGTCTCCGTTTCTCCCTCGACGTTGTAAAGCGCGACGTCAAGATTTCCGGCGACTATCTTATTGCTTTCGGTCGAGACGCCGTCGGTAAACCACGCGAAGGTAAGCCCGACAAGCATCGCGGCGCAAAGAACAATCGACAGCACGCTTGCGAGTAACGCTCTTTTCGTATTTTTTCTTTGAGTCATTTTTTCCCTCCTTATTATTTTTTATATCGACATACGAAATACTTTATTCCGCAACTACCGTATACCAGACTTCTCCGTTAAATTGTGTTTCAGACACTACTGTATATCCCTCAGCCACATAAGAAGAGCTGCCCGTTTTTTCAGGATCGGCGGAGGGGTCGAAATCAACGAAGGTTCCTCCTGTGATAACAATATTCGCTCTGCCGCTACGATAATTATCATCAATACAATTTACGGTATATGCGCTTCCGCCGCAATCAAAGAAGCCGCCGTTAATATACGCGGTACCCCATTGAACGTTGACGGCAGTTGTCTGAGCTTTATAAGTTCCGCCGTTTATCGTAAGTTCAGGACGACTGGAAAAATAGCCGTACAGATGTATGCAATAATTATCGTCCAAAGCCTCAACAGTTCCGGGACCGTTAATGGTGAGTTTTCCGTTGTTCAAAACTTCAAGCGCGTAAAAAATATTAGAATTAGTCGAAGAATTCATAGTTATAGTATGATTGTTAAGTTCTAATGTGGAAGTTCTATAAAATCCGGCCACAGATGCATATCCTGTAGCGTCGAAAGAAATATCGGAATTAAGCATAAACGTACCGTTCAGATCTTCCGCGTTTTTAAGCCCCTGGCTATCCGAAATCAACATAGGATAATCCAAGTCCTCGTCATAATACTCGTTGAAGCTGTCGCTTTCGTATGGGGACTGGGTAGCCACAAGAGTAACTCCGAGAGCGATCTCGGGAGGCGTTATCGCGTCTCCGTTCTCGTCATATGTCATATAATTCGCGTCGTTACCGACCGACGTGGGCATATAAACCACAAGCGTCACGTATTTCTCGGAAATACCGTCTTCGCTGCCCGCGGGGTACAATACGTCCTCATCGTTTACGTTAAGCTGAGAAATGGGAACAGAGCCGGCTTCTTCCGCCGCGGTTATCGCCGCGTCGCGGCTCTCGTAGCTCTGGTTTCCCTCTATCACCGCGAACTCGATGTAGTCGGAAAGCATGAACTCGTTTCCATAGACGTTAACGCTTCCAATCTCGGAGGCTACGTTGATAGAGAATTGATAAGTCAGAGCGAGACTTCCCAAATTCGCTATCTTCAAATTTACCACTTCCACATGCCCCGGTTCCCAAAGAGAACCTGAGTCAAAAAGATTTGTTTCTTCGGTAACTTCGGTCTCGACGCCGCCGTCTATGTTGTAGAGAGCCACGTCAAGGTTTCCCGCCACTATCTTGTTATTTGCGGTCGAGACGCCGTCGGTAAACCATGCGAAAGATGTTCCCACGAGCATCGCAACGCACAATACAAGAGACAAAAGGCTCGCCAGTAAAGCGCGTTTCGTGTTTTTTTGTTTAATCATTGTTTTCATCCTTTCTTAATATTTTTTCAGATATATCCTATATATGTAAACGCTTAAAGTGATAGTCTTCAAGCAATCGTTTTCAAGAAAACGTCAAAATATCGTCAAAAATGTCTTTGAACAATTTTTTAAGCAATTATTTTTAAGAAATCACTTTTAAATAATCAATAAATATTTTTAAAGTATTCAAACAATAATCTTTAAGCGACCGTTTTCACATAATCGCGTTCAAGAAAATATCTCATACTTTTGAGGCAATACAGTCGAAGCAAATTATTGCTTTTAAACACTCGGTCCGGCCTCCTTACCGTCAGCATCGACACCTCCCTCTCCGTCTTCGGAGATAACAGAGGAAGCTTCATCCGGCCTCCCGGAAACGGCAACCCCGTTTTCAGTAACGACAGAAGCGCCTCCGACCGCCGGAGATGAAGAGACAACTCCGGTTCCTGACGAGGAGTCTTTCGTTTCTCCTTTTGCCGCGATTTCACGTTTTAATTTTATAAGCTCTTCCATAAGTTTCTGAGACTCTAGTCTTTCGGCCTGCAACTGTTCGCGTTCTTTTTTAATATTTTCTTGATGCGCCAGTCTCTCCGCTTCCATCTCTTCAAGCTGTTCTTTTTTATATCTTCTGAACAATCGTATACTGTTTACGCCCTGTATAATTATCAACAGCAAAAACGGAAGGAATATACAGACGATATATCCCGGAATGGTTTTCAGAAAGCTGAAAAACTGCCCGAGTCCGGGAAGCGTCGTTTGATATTGCCCAAGCACAAACTCGTAAGTCACAACGCTCTCGTCATTTTCCCCGGTAGTCGTCCCGTAAGTTATAAATCCCGGATTTCCCTCCGCGTCGGTCGTAAGCTCCCGTATTTTATGAGTCACAATCTCGCCGTAATTCTCAGTATTCGTTGACTGAAAAGAAATGATATCCCCCTCTTGTAAAGAAGACGGATCGACCTCGCGAACCAAAATCAAATCTCCCACGCTGAAATCAGTCGCGCTCATAGAATCGGAAAGAACGATAAACGCCTTATATCCGAAAATACTTCTGTCGGCCCGATCGAATAAATTAACAGATACAATAGTGAAAATCATCATTAGAACGGCGAATATCACTATAAGCAAGATCAATATATTTTTTATGATATTTAACGCTTTTTTCATACGAATGCCCCTTTTCTAATCGAATAACCTGTTCGGATTATTCCTTGTCTGAACAGCCTCGGCTCCCAAATTAAAAGAAAGAGACATATTCTGAGTGTCATTTCCGGCGTTTTCCGGATAATGAAAGACTATTTTTAATTCTTTTTTTTCATTCAGCCGCAAAATATCGTCCGCCGCTCCGACCGAGTCTTTATCAAGATCTTCCGCCGTTCCTGAATACAATTCGTTATCTCCGTCGAAAATCGATATCAGCAAAACTTTTGCGAGACCTCCCTCGACATTTTCAAAATAAAGTTTGTAATAAACGTCGTCGGTGCTTTGGTTCTCAATAAAAAAAGTTTTCTCAACAGTCATTCCCGGTTCGAACAAAAACTCATGCTCTTTTATTACCGGATTTCCGTCATTCAAATTAATTTTTACCAGACCTGTGCGGAAAATATTATTCTCTACCGAAATACTTGTCCAGAAAAGCGCGAAAGTCGTGACACAGAGTCCGATAGCCAGCAAAACTATAATTACAATACTGCCCGCGAGGCTTTTAGAGGTCTTGCTTTCACCTTTCATCAAAGCTCTCCCCCTTTCTGAGTCTCGCCGCCAAAATTATTATGATTATCAGAGACGCTGCGGCGACTATAATCCAAACGGTATACTCTAAGCCGTCAGAAGTATGAGCCGGTCCGAGATTGTCGGTCTCCTCAACCCACCACGTGAAATCCGCGACAAGTTCTGTTTGCATATACTCGTTGCCGACACTCGTCTCCAAATACGCGGTTATCTCGTAATACACCTCGCTTGTAACTTCAGAATCCGTTTGCAGATCGACATTCAGAGATTCCGGCATATCCCGCATAAGCCCGTCGTACAAAATATCTCCGCTCTCGGGAAGAACCACCCTGCATTTAAGAACCTCCGCCAATTTTTCATATCCCGGACGGACCTCGGCGTGAAAACGCAAAATTATATCTCCTTTATGAACGACCCTCACAAGAAAATATTTCGTTTCAATGTCTCCCGGAAACATGTTCGTCACGTTAAAAGGCGTATTGTCGCCCGGATTTCTGTCATAAAGATACAGAACTTCCGCTTCCTTTTCCGCGTTTTCCCCGTCAGTCGGAATCGCCTCCGAAGGATCGCCTGCTTCCGAGGCTCCGGGGGCTTCTCCCTCCACGCTTTCTCCGGTTACGTTTTCGCCGCTATTATCGGATTCCTCCTCCGAGTCAGAATCGTCGCCTTCCAAATCGTTGTCAGATTCAAGGTCCGTATCTGACAAATCCGCGTCATTCTCAATAATATTATCGGGAACAAGCTCTGCAATCGGATTCGTGGCGGTAACATAATCATATACGAACCTCACCGCGACGGCGACGACACTGATAGCCAAAAGAATAGACAAGACGGCGATCGCGATCTTTATTTTCTTTTTTGTATCCACCGATCGATCCTCCCTTTATATAAATGGCGTCAAAAAGATTCTATACCCAATTTAAATAAAATCAAATAAAAATTTCCGGAATATCAGAGGCATTATAAAACCTAAACTCACAAAAAATCACCGCCAAAAACCAAATTCGAATTATTACGGCGTATTACATCAATCGAGCATTAAACGAAAAATGAGCATTAACGATAAAACAAAATCCCCCATCGTCAATCGTCATATGAAAATTATCCGAAGCGATTCCCTGTTTTCATTATACCATAAAAAAATCGGAAAACAAGGGGGGGGGGGGGGTAGGAACTTTTTGTGAACTTTTTGTGAGTGGAAAAAATTATAAATTATATATAGAAAAGTATATATAAGTATATATTAAAATATAAAAAAACAAAAGTATTTTTTAAATAATATACATTTCAATAAGACTTTTTTTCAGATAAAATCGCTTAATTAAAACACATGCTCCATAATACGAAAAAAATGGCACTTTTTCGCTCAAAACTTAAAACGAAAAAATTTTGTCTCTCTCCAATATATTAAAAGTCTATAATATAAAAAAATAAATTTTTTATAAAATACCTTTTCAAAGAAAAAAAACAATTTGTA
>CAJFPG010000021.1 GCA_904398665.1 Candidatus Geddesella stercoravicola
CAAATCAAATAAAATAAAATAAAAATCAACCAAATAAAATAAAAATTAAACAAGCAAAACTAAATAAAATAAAACAAAAAACCAAACAAAAAGACTCTACTTTTATTCCGGGACAAATCCGAAACCTCATTTTTCTATCAAGTCGTATCCTTACAAGACTCTCACGGTTTCGGACTTAACGGAAAGCAAATTTTACTCGTCGGAAGACGGACCCGCCTCGTCGAAACGACGGTCTCTGAAATAAAATTCTCTGTCCCGCTCCCCGATTTCTCGGAGCACCCTGCACGGATTTCCGACGGCGACCACTCCCGACGGAACATTTCTCGTAACGACGCTTCCCCCGCCGATAACAGAATCGTCCCCGATAGAGACTCCCGGCATAATTACGGCGCCCGCGCCTATCCAGACATTGTTCCCTATTCTCACGTCGGCGTTATATTGATATCCTTGTTTTCTATACTCGGGAGCTATCGGGTGCCCCGCCGTGGCAACCGTGACGTTCGGACCGAACATCACGTTATCTCCCACGAAAATATTCGAGTCGTCCACAAGAGTCAAAGAAAAATTCGCGTAAACGTTGTTTCCGAAAAAAACGTGTTTTCCGGACCAATTCGAATAAAAAGGAGGCTCTATATAGCATCCCTCTCCGACCTTTCCCAACATTTTTTTCAACAGTTCGGCCCGCTTTTCTCCCTCATGTGGGCGAGTCGCGTTGTAATCGTATAAAAGTTCCAAACGAGCCGTTTGCTCTTCCATAATCTCCTCGTTCCCCGAAAGATAAAGCATCCCGGCGTCCATCTTTTCTTTTTCGGTCATGTCTTTCCTTTCCCCGCGCTGAAAAACCGACGTAAGCGGCTTCAACTAAACATCGCGGATTATATAATTTTTTGAAATTACAAAATATCCCGAAGATATTTTAAACTATTATACTCGTATCTATCTAACTTTAACGCAAATCGTTCTACCGGAGTTATCTTATATTTGTTATAAACTGACGAAATCTATTGATAAAATCAAAATTTATTTATCATATCGATTTCATATCGTTTCATATCGTTTAATATCGTTCGATATTATTTCGATACTATCTTAATTATTTATTGTTAATTATTTTAATCATTATTAAATTTTAAGCATTTCAATATTTCAATATTTAATAAATTAATCATTTTAATTAATAAACTTCTCGTATATAATTCCACCGTCTCAACAATTCCACCGTCGTATGTGATTATACCGTTATATACCGTATTTTTTCTATACGTTAAACCTGAAAAGAACGACATCGCCGTCTTTCATAACGTAATCCTTGCCCTCGCTGCGGACCAAACCCTTTTCCTTAGCGGCGTTCATCGAGCCGCAGGAGACAAGATCGTCAAAAGACACGACTTCCGCGCGAATAAATCCTTTCTCAAAATCGGAATGTATTTTCCCCGCCGCCTGAGGCGCCTTAGTACCCTTTTTAATCGTCCACGCCCGTACCTCTTGCTTCCCGGCGGTGAGATAACTTATAAGTCCTAAAAGCGAATATGACGCCTTAATAAGACGCGAAAGCCCGCTTTCTTTAAGTCCCAAATCTTCCAGAAAAACAGCCTTCTCGTCCTCTTCAAGCTCAGAGATTTCTTCTTCTATTTTCCCGCAAATAGGCAACACTTCCGACCCCTCGGCGGCGGCGTATTCGCGAACTTGTTTATAGTATTCGTTATCCTCCGAAAAATCTTTCTCGCTCATGTTCGCGGCGTATATGACCGGTTTATCGGTAAGAAAATTAGACTCCGAAACAATTTTTTTCTCCTCTGGAGAAAGTTCGAGAGAGCGAAGACATTTCCCCGCTTCAAGATGTTTTAAAACCCTTTCGAACAAAGAGACGTCGGACAACGCCCTTTTATCTCCTTTTGCCTGTTTTCTCGCTTTGTCAAGTCTTTTTTCGGCGGTCTCCATATCGGCGAAAACAAGCTCCGTGTTTATTATTTCTATATCTCTTATCGGGTCAATAGAGCCTTCGACATGAACGATATTCTCGTCCGCGAAACATCGTACGACATGAATAACGGCGTCAACCTCCCGAATATGAGATAAAAACTTATTTCCCAATCCTTCTCCCCTGGACGCCCCTTTGACAAGCCCGGCTATATCGACAAACTCTATTATCGCGGGAGTATATTTTTCCGGCTCGTACATCTTCGCGAGAACGTCAAGGCGTGAATCCGGCACGCATACAACCCCGACGTTCGGCTCTATCGTGCAGAAAGGATAATTCGCCGCGTCTGCCTTAGTATTTGTTATCGCGTTAAAAAGAGTACTTTTACCAACGTTTGGAAGTCCTATTATTCCGAGTTTCATTTTTAAGCGTCCTTTCAATCGCGTAATTTGAGTTATCTCAATCTTTTCTTAATCCCTGAATCCAAATTCTCAAAAGCCTGAGTCTATCAAGAAAAACGAAATCCATTCCCTTTATCTTGTTACGTTTTTTATCCTTTTAGTCTTTGTCCAAATATACTTTAAGAAAGTCGAAGAGAGTCGCTATCGTACTTCAAAAGAGACGGAAAATTGAACTTTAAATTGAACTTTCTTAAAATAATTTTATTAAAGTATTAAAGAATTCAGTTTTTTTCAAGCGTCGAAAGTCAATCGAACATAGTACAAGTATAGAGAAGTCAAAGTTTTAACGTTATATTTCTCGCTAAATTCGACAATTCAAATACGCGAGCGTAGAGACAAAATTTCTCAACATCCGAAGGCTTCCGGAACCCGCATTTTATGGGTTACAGAACTATATTTAAGATTCGACCCGTTATCGCGATTTCTGATTTGATTTAAATTTAATTTAAAATTATACTAATTAAATTAACAACTAGTTAAATTAACGTTATTTTAATTATTAACATTATTTTAATCACATTCTAAATCTCATTCTAAAATAATCTAATTCTAAAATTCCTATATTTTATCCTTAATTCTTACAGTATAATATAAAATAACTAAAATTTCAAGATCTTTTCTTTATCTTTTCTTTAAATTTAATAAAATTTAAAAAATTTAAAACTTTTTTATCCTTGACACTTGACAAAAAAGAAAAGATGTTATATAATAGATGATGTATCGGCATTTGACCGTTCAGCGATCGGCCGAACCCGCTAAAAGCGGTCCTTGCCCGTATAAAAGGACGGGCCTTATGTCCAAAAGGAGGTATACGAAATGGTTATCAAAAACAAGTATGAGACAGTTCTCGTTCTCAGCACCAAAACTCTCGACGACGCGGCGCTCGAAGCCACGGTCGAAAAATTCAAAACCCTTATCGGGGATAACGGCGGTGTTGTCGAAGCAGTTGATGTCTGGGGCAAAAAACGCCTCGCGTACGCCATCAACTACGAGACAGAAGGTTATTACGCTCTCATAAGCTTTGAAGCCGAGCCGAGTTTCCCGAAAGAACTTGACCGTGTGGCAAATATCACGGACGGCATTCTCAGAGCGATGACAATCAAAAAATAAAACCGACCCTGATAAACAGAAAAAGGGAGTGAATAAGTTATGAATATCAATAAGATTATGCTTATGGGAAGACTCACGGCGGATCCGGAACTGCAAATGTCAGCTTCAAACATACCCGTTTTGCGTTTTACGGTAGCGGTAAACCGCAGGATGACAAACGCTCAAAGAGACGAGGGAAGACCGACCGCGGATTTCATAGATTGCGTCGCTTTTTCCAAAACCGCCGAATTTGTTTCCAAGTATTTTAGGAAAGGTTCCGTAATTATCGTATTCGGAAGCTTACAGATAAACACATGGAAAGACAAAGACGGGAAAAACCAGCGTTCTCCCCGCGTCGTCGTCAACGAAGTTATGTTCGGAGAATCTAAAAGCTCCGCTTCTTCCTCTTCGGTAACGGCAAAAGCGGCGGAAGAAAAGAGTCAGGAAGCTTATTCAAATATTCCCGAAAACGATTTCTTCGCCGATATAAGAGATATCGAGGAAGAACTGCCGTTTTAATTTTATGTCGTATGGTTTAATTTAGATTTTTAATTTATTTAATTTCGATTTATTAAAATTTGTTGCATAAACGAACGATAAGAAATAAATAAAATATAAAGTAAATTAAATATAATCGGCGATAATAAAGCAATTAACGGCGTAAAATTTAAATTTCAAGAAAGGAGTTATCGAAATGGATAGAGAACAGAACTCTAATTTTAAAAGAAAACCGAGAAAAAAAGTTTGCCAGTTTTGTGCTGACAAAACAAATATAATAGATTACAAAGACGCGGCGAAGCTCAGAAAATACGTGAGTGAAAGAGGCAAAATTCTTCCCCGCCGCGTAACCAGTACCTGCGCGATGCATCAAAGAGAGCTCACCGAAGCGATAAAGAGAGCGAGACAAATAGCTTTGCTCCCATATTCGGCAGACTGAGAAAAAAATAAAGGAGTATGCTTTGGTATGCTCCTTTTTCTTTTCATTTTTATTTTTTATCCTTATAGTTATTTATAGTTATTTTTTATTTTTATATTTATTTATTTTTATATTTATTTATTTTTATATTTATTTATTTTTTTATCTTATTTTTATTCTTTTTCTTTTTTTCTTTCCGATTTTTTCTTATTATCTTTATCTTTAATTTATTTAATTTTTTTATATTTTCTCAGAGTTTTTATATTTTTTAATTTTTTTATTTTTCTGTTTTTTATTTTTTTCACCGTTTTCTCCGTTTTATATTATATTTTAAACCACTCTTATACTTTCTCCTGTCCTCTCTTTTTTTCAAAGCTTTTTTCAGGGGCTTTTAAGACGGAGAAAACTTTTATACAATTTTATATTTAATTCTTTTATATTGAAGTTTTACTTTCCCGATAAAAATTGGAACTTCAGGAGGTATTCATGAAAATAGGTATCGGATATGACGTTCATCGCTTCGCGAAAAATAAGAAATTAATTCTCGGAGGAACTGAGATTCCATATAAAAAAGGACTCTCCGGCCATTCTGACGCCGATGTTCTTCTTCACGCGATAATCGACGCTTTGCTCGGCGCCGCCGCTCTCGGAGATATCGGCCAACATTTTCCCGACAACGACAATAACTACAAAGGAATAAGCAGTCTCTTACTGTTAAAAAAAACGGCGAACTTGCTCTCGGGAAACGGATATAAAATAATAAACATAGACAGCACAATTATAGCCGAGGAACCTAAAATAGGGGAATATAAAGAAAAGATGAGAGAAAATATCGCCGCGGCCGTCGGCATAGAAAAAAACAATATTAATATCAAGGGAAAAACAGAAGAAGGACTGGGATTTACAGGGAAGAGAAAGGGAATAAAAGCAGAGGCAATTTGTCTGATAAAAAAAGAATGTTAATATTCCCAAAAACGTAAAATAAAGCGAAAACGACAAACAAACAAAAATAACAATAACAAATACAAAATAATAGAAATCAATTTTTTGTAATTTTGTGGGTTTGATTTTATTATCAAACGTCGAATTACACGTAATCCTAATTAGATAACGGATAATGTTTTTGCTGCGAAAACGCGTCTAATAGTCATAGGCCTTACCAAAATCCATATAAACTAATTTTCTCTAAAATAATTTATAATAATTTAACTTTTTCAAACGAAGAAAACTATTCATTTTAAATTTTTTGTTTTTTAAAATTTTTATTTTTCCCTAGAATTAAAATAATTAAAATATAAATATAAATTTTTTTAATATAAAATATAATTTTTTTAGAAAAATAATAAAATAATAAATTATATATATTTAAATTATATATATTTTTATAAACGCTTCAAAAACAAAATAAAGCGAAAAGAAAATTGATGATAAAGAATTTACCAGAAAGATAAAAGAGAATGAAAAAACAAATAATAAAAAATCGCATAAAAAACTCATA
>CAJFPG010000022.1 GCA_904398665.1 Candidatus Geddesella stercoravicola
AAAGAAATTTTTAATTTTATCAAAAAATCCGCCTATCGGTCTATTTGGTTTCAAAGCTTTTTTCCTCCGTAACAACCGCGGAAAACAACCGCGAGTGATTTTAGAAACACTTTTTTTATAGTATACCACAAATTTCCTCTTTTGTAAAGAGCGAAATTCTGTGAAAAATAATCGGTAATTAAGTATAAAAAATAAGTAATAAGAAACAAAATCCCAAATACTATAATATTATTTTATATTGTTTTTATACCCTTTTTTCATATTATTTTACCCAAATTTCAAATTGTAATCAAAGTTCAAAAAAAAGCATATACATTGACGAAAGTCAAGGTGTATCAAGCTTGAAAAAACATAGTTTTATATTTAATTTAATATTGATTTCGTCGACTTCTGTCGCGTTAAACATAGTAGCCCTTATTTTCAGATTTTACCTCGCGCGATTGATTTCATCTGAGGGAATAGGCGTATATCAATTAATAATGTCGGTATATGTTTTCGCCGCTACCGTAGCGACATCGGGGCTTTCCTTTACAACGACAAGATTTGTCAGCGAGGCAATAGCTACAAACAGAGAAAAAAGCGTGTCCAACATTTTAAAAGGAATATTCATTTTTGCGGCGGCTCCCGCGTTGATATCCACGCTTTTATTGTATTTTATGGCCGATATTTCAGCCGCATATTTTATAGGAATTCCGGAAACCGCCCGATGCCTCAAAATTCTTTCCTTCGCGCTTCCGTTTATGTCCGCGGCGTCATGCTTGAACGGATATTTTGTGGCAATCAGAAAAGTGGCTTATTCATCGGCTACTCAAATATTTGAAGATCTATTTCAGGTTGCGGTCACCGTTGTTCTTCTTATAGCTTTTAAACCCTCTTCCATAATTGAGGCTTGCGAGTATACGGTAGCGGGATGCGCTCTGGCCGAAATCGCGGCGGCAATAACCGCGGCGATCCTCTGTAAAAGAACCGACAAATTAAATCATAAGGGTGAAAAGTTCAAAACAAGCATAGTTACGGCAATCGCAAAAACCACTATACCGTTATCCATATCTACATATATAAAATCAATACTTTCCACCGTTGAAAATTTAATGATACCGGTAAGTCTGCAAAAAAGCGGAATGACAAAGCAAGAATCGCTTTCTACTATCGGGACCGTTAAAGGACTCGCTATTCCTTTGATTTGTTTCCCTTCCGTATTCGTATCCGCATTCGCCAAACTGCTATTGCCGGAAATTGCCGATTCGAGGGCGTTAAATAATAAAGATCGCGTTGTGAATTCAGGTAACGCCTCTTTATCTTTTACGCTTTCCTTCTCTCTTCTTTTATCAGTAGTTTTCTTTTTGTTCGCCGATGATATCGGTCTAATGATATATAATCAGGAAGAATTTTTTGAAACGTTAAGGCTTCTTTCCCTTCTGATTCCGTTTATGTATATAGACTGTATTTCCGACAGTATTATGAAAGGTCTCGATCAACAAATAAAAGTTATGAAATACAGTATAACCGAGGCCGTAATCAGAACGATAATCGTTTGGCTCATAATCCCCAAAACCGGCTTTTCGGGAGTTATAATGGCAATGTACGCCGGCAACGTCGTAAACGCTGTTTTGGGAATTAGAAAGTTAAAACAAATAAAAGCGATAACTTTAAACTTTACAAAAAAAAGTATTCAGTCTCTTCTTCTATACTCACTTATTCTTTACCCCATATCATTTTTTACTCAAAACGAATCTTTAAATATTATATTAAAATTATTTATTATAATAATAGGAGTCGTAATTTGCGTTATCGCTACGTTTGCCTTTAACGTAATAACCGTACATGAAAGAAAAGAAATGAAAACATTGATGAAGAAAGAATAATTATTATATAAAAGTCCGCTATTTCATAGCGGACTTTTATATATTCATAAATTAAACGATTCAATATTTTTATACTTATTAAAATAATATAATAAAAAGACATTCAGCCAAATTATTAATTAGAATATTTTTATATCAATTATTAATAATATCATTTCAATTAGTTATATAATTATATTATTCTAAATCAACTTATATATTAAATTAATATATAGGAAATATATTAAAAAATATTGATTTAACATTTAGTATTGGAATACGAATATAAAAAATTTTACTTTATAATCTGATAGAAAATAAGCTATAATTATATTTTTAACGATTATTGTTTTACATATAAAATTATCATATCATATATAATTTTTCAATGTTTAAATATTATGTTTATTTTTTATAATTTTATATTTTATGATTTTAATTATCCTTTTATATAGTTAATGCTACTCTAAATCAATTTTTATGTAAAAAATAAAAATTTATAAAATAATACCAAAAATTTTTTATATTATATATCAATCATATGTTTTGGAT
>CAJFPG010000023.1 GCA_904398665.1 Candidatus Geddesella stercoravicola
CGCCAAAGTTCTTGAGCATTCAAACGGAAAATTTAGAACTCCCGAGGTATTAAATGAGGAGTTAGAACTTAATTACGGAGCGGACCTTTACGTCTCTTGCGGGATGAAAGGCGAGAGGCAGGTAATAAAATTCACTCTTTCTTTTATAAAAGATTCCTATGCCCTTAACGGCGAAAAAATTGCCGATAATATGGCGGATCTTCTGTATAATATTATAAGAAATCCTCTTTTGGAAGGTAATTTTTTTAATAAAGACGTCGTTTCGGTTGAAAAACAAAATCTTAAAGATTTAATTCTTTCCCGTATAAATAATAAACGTTCCTATGCGATTACAAGATGCAGAGAGAAAATGTGCGAAAATGAGGATTACGGTAAAGATGGTGTTGGAACAATTGAGGAAATTGAAAAAATAACAGACGCTCAGCTTTACGAACATTATAACTCTTTTCTTAATAAGTCCGATGTTGTATTGCAGTTTATAGGTGATTTCAGCGAAAGTTTCGCATTTTCTCTTGCAAACCGGATTTTTCCCGAGAAACGAGCTTCCGAATATTCGCTTGGAATTAATATTATTAAGAACTCTTTGAAGACAAAAGAGTTCGAAGAACAACTAAATGTCAATCAATCCGTTTTAGTATTGGGATATCGAATAGGTATAGAATATCCTTATCAGGATAGATACGCGTATCTTCTTATGAATTCCATCCTGGGAGGAGGGACGTCGAGCTTACTTTTTAAAAATGTCAGAGAGAAGCTTTCTCTATGTTATTTTTGCGCTTCATCGCTTGATTCGTTAAAAGGAATAATGTTCGTTTATTCGGGAATAGCCGCCGAGAATAAAGAAAAAACGATAAACGCCGTAAAAGAACAGATCAAGACCTTGATAATCGGTGGGGTTACGGAAGAGGAGTTAAAAGCGGCGAAAGCGGATATTGAAACTCAATATAAAAAAATATACGACAGCCAAGCTTCTATGGATTCGTATTTATTCAGCGGCTTTTTCTCGGAGAGCCCTACAAGTATTGACGAAATAATTGAGAATGTTAAAAAAATTGAGTTGCCCGACGTCGTTGCCGTCGCGAAAAAACTTTCTTTGGATACGATATATTTTCTGACAGGTTTGTCGAAAGGAGATGAAAGTCATGAGCAAGGTTAATATAGACCGTTGCTGTCTCGATGTCGATGGACTGAAAGTTATCGTTATACCAAAGCCGGAATTTCAGACTTCTTACGCTTTCTATGCGACGCGTTACGGGTCTATAAACAATTCTTTTACTTTCAATAAAAAACATTATGATTTACCCGAGGGAATAGCTCATTTTCTCGAACACAAAATGTTTGAAAAAAAATACGGCGATATTTTTAATAAATATTCAGAATACGGAGCGGATGCGAACGCATTTACATCTTTTGATATTACCGGATATTTATTTTCCGCCTCGAATAATTTTTATGAGTCTCTCGACGTGCTTTGCGAACTTGTTAACGAACCTTATTTTACTCCCGAGACTGTCGCGAAAGAGCAGGGAATAATAGGTCAAGAGATTAAAATGGGACTTGATAATCCTAACAACAGATGCTTTTATTCTCTTCTTGAAAATATGTTTTATAATCATCCGGTAAAAATAGATATTGCCGGAAGCGTCGAAAGTATTTCCAAAATAACTTCCGAGCTTCTTTATGCCTGTCATGACGCTTTTTACAGGCCGTCTAATATGGTTCTTTGCGTGGCCGGCAACGTGGATAAGGATCGTGTGGCTGAAATCGTTTCAAAAAGAATTCGGAAAACTTCCGAAGAAAAACCTGTCAGCATATTCAAACCCGAACCTTCAGAGACGGTATCTTCCGGAAGCGAAATGTTTGCCGAAGTGTCAAGCCCTTTGTTTTGTATCGGCATAAAAGACTCTTTTGACAAAACGGGATTAGAGCTTGTAAAACACAAATACGCCGTCGAGCTGATTCTTAATTATCTTTGCGGAAAATCTTCAAATTTCTATAACCGACTTTATCGAAAAGGGTATTTGAACGATAAATTTTCTACCGAAACTCTTTATGTGGAAAACGCCGGAGCAATTATTCTCTCGGGAGAAAGCAAAGACCCGGATATAGTTTTTAGTGTATTTAAAGAGGAACTTTCAAATCGATTGAAAAACAATATAGATATAAAGATGTTTAATCGTTTAAAAAATAAAATGTATGGCGAACAACTCGCCGCTCTCGACAGTACGGAAGATATCGCGATAGCTTTCGCGACCGCCTTTTTTGAAGGGGTTTCTTTCGCCGAAACTTTTAATATTTTGGGGAATCTTACTATTTCCGATATTGAGGATACTTTAAAATATTTTGACGTTTCAAAACTTACAAAATCGGTTGTGAAACCGCTTCAACGGAGGTAAATATTCATGTTGACATCTATGGTTAACACAATTGAGTTTCCAAAACTTGGAATCGGACCAATGGAGATAAATAGAGTGGCGTTTTCTCTGTTTGGTTTAGATATCTATTGGTATGCCGTTATTATAACCGCGGGAATGCTTACGGCGATTTTATTCGCGATGAAACAAGCGAAAAAATTTGGGTTGACAAGCGACAATGTCCTTGACGTCGCACTTATAGGGATTCCTTCGGCGGTTATAGGGGGGCGTCTGTTTTTCGTACTTTTCACTCTTGACCAGTACGACTCGTTTTTGGACGCCATAGATATACGCGACGGCGGTATGGCGATTTATGGCGCGGTAATAGCCGCTTTTATCGCCGGTTTTTTATATTGCAAACATAAGAAAATTAAGACTCTGGCGCTTTTCGATCTTGGCTCTCTTGGTTTTCTTATAGGACAAACCATCGGTAGGTGGGGGAATTTTGTAAACGCCGAAGTTTACGGCAGGGAAACAGATATTGTTTTTGGTATGACTATAAACGGTAACGGGCCGTATCATCCGCTTTTTTTATATGAATCTGTTTGGAATCTTTGCGGATTTATCATGCTTTTTCTCTTTGCTAAATATTTAAAAAAGCATAATGGAGAAATCTTTGCTCTTTATTTTTTCTGGTATGGCCTTAACAGAGCTTTTATGGAATCTTTAAGGGTTGAAGAGTATACTTTAACATTCCTCGGATTAAAAATAGATTTATGGTTGGCGGCTATTTTTTCTGTTCTCGGACTTCTTTTTTTCTTTTTTATTCGTTTCGATTTGCAAAAGAAACTTTTTGGGAAAAGAAAAAAAAGAACCGATTACAAAGATGTATATCGTCCGTTGGTAAACGAGGGGAATGGAGAAAAGTCGGATTCTGAAATCGAAGAAAACGTAGTTAAATATTTTAATGAGAATAAAAATGAAATTCTTACGGATGATATTCAAAAAAAGACTAACGATATCGTTGATTCCGACGTTGAGAATTTTAGCGAATCGTCTTCTGATGATTTATTGATAACCGAAAATAATAATGATAAGGAGAGTTCAAATGAGCGCGATAATAATTGACGGGAAGGCTCTTGCGGCCGAAATACGCGAAAAAATAAAGGAAGATACGGCAAGAATGACATCCGCGGGGATCAGGCCTGGACTGGCGGTGGTTCTTGTCGGAGACGATCCGGCCTCAAAAGTATATGTAAGAAATAAAAAAGCGGCGTGCGAAGAGGCCGGGATTTTATCGGAAGAATATACATTGCCGGCTTCGACGAGCGAAGCCGAGTTATTAGAACTTATACATAAATTAAATAATAAAAAAGATATTCACGGTATTCTTGTTCAGGCGCCGTTGCCGTCTCATATAAATTTTAAAACAATTACCGAAAATATTTTGCCGGAAAAAGACGTCGATGCTTTTCACCCGTATAACGTAGGAAAAATAATGATCGGCGATTTTGATTTCCTCCCCTGTACTCCGGCGGGCGTAATGGAACTTATAAAAAAAGCGGGAGTCAGCGTCTCTGGTAAAAATTGCGTTGTTGTAGGTCGAAGCAATATAGTTGGTAAACCTCAATCGATGCTTCTTTTAAAAGAAAACGGAA
Source organism: Candidatus Geddesella stercoravicola (assembly GCA_904398665.1). Lineage (GTDB taxonomy): Bacteria > Bacillota > Clostridia > Oscillospirales > UBA644 > Geddesella > Geddesella stercoravicola. Next base: position 4,013 of record CAJFPG010000023.1, read on the forward strand.
CCGTTACTATTTGTCATTCCAAGACAGAGAACCTTGCTGATTTTACGAAAAAAGCGGATATCCTTGTCGTAGCTGTCGGAAGAGCGGAAATGATTAAAGGCGATATGATAAAACCGGGAGCGGTCGTTATAGATGTCGGAATGAATAGAAATTCAGAAGGAAAATTGGTGGGAGACGTTGATTTTTCGACCGCAAAAGATGTCGCCGGCTATATAACTCCCGTTCCTGGCGGAGTCGGACCGATGACAATTACAATGCTTCTTAAAAATACTTTAAAGGCCGCGGAACTCTCTTCGAAAATAGATTTAAAATGATTTTTATTACCGCAAATGATATTAGTTTGAAAAATGTTAAAATTTATCCCTTTTTTACTATTGCATTTTTAATAAAATTATGATATAATTTTATCATATTTGTATTCTGGGTATTTTTTATGATTTCAGAAAAAATATATGATTGCGCGGTTATTGGCGCCGGAGCTTCCGGACTTTTTTTTGCCGCGAGGCTTCCTCAAAAGAGCGATGTCTGCGTGATTGAAAAAAATCATATTACTGGGAAAAAACTTCTTATCACAGGAAAAGGAAGATGTAACGTCACTAATAATTCGGATATTCAAACTTTTATAAAAAATGTGAGAACGAATCCTGAATTTATGTACGGGGCTTTTTCAAATTTTTCCTCATACGACACGATAGAGTTTTTTGAGAAACTTGGAGTCGGGTTGAAAACCGAAAGAGGCAATCGAGTTTTTCCTCAAAGCGACAAGTCTTCTGATATAGTTGATGCTTTGACAAGAAAAATGCTTCGAAACGGAGTTGCCTTGATACGCGATAAAATTTCTTGTGTAAAAAAAGAAAATGATATTTTCTTTCTTTCTTCTGATCGTAATACATATCTGGCCAGAAAATTAGTAATCGCGACAGGAGGCAAATCTTATCCCTCTACCGGTTCCACGGGGGACGGATATGCTTTTGCCAAGGCTTTCGGACATACGATTACTGAAATAAAGCCCTCGCTTGTTCCGATAGAAATTGACGATTTGGCTTGCGGAAATCTGCAAGGATTATCATTGAAAAATGTAACGATAAAGATTGTCAGAGACAAGAAACAGGTATTTGAAGATTTCGGCGAGATGATTTTTACTCATTTCGGAATGTCGGGGCCTATTATATTAAGTGCTTCCGCGTTTGTCTCTCCGGGAGATTCAATATTTGTTGATCTTAAACCGGCGCTTGATGAAAAACAA
>CAJFPG010000024.1 GCA_904398665.1 Candidatus Geddesella stercoravicola
ATCGAAGCAAGTCATATACGGAAAAATCGTATATTGAGCAAATTATATACGGGAAAACCGTATATTGAGCAAATTATATACGGAAAACCATATATAAGGAGCCTATATAGTTACTCGGCGAACAGAGTAAAAACTATACGTAGCGAGTGATAAAGAGCATTTTTTCCTCTTCGAGAACATTTTCCGAAAGATTGTTCGCCGAAAGAATTGTTTCCGGCAAAGTCCTATATTTTTTAGCGATATCCCAAAGTCGTTCGCCCTTTCTCGCGTAATAAAGCACAAGATGGCTGTCGTCAGTCTCTCCCTCAGCCTCTGTCTCAGACAGGCTGGTGATAACCTCTTTTTCTTCCGCCACAAAAACGATTCCCGAAATAAGGCAATCGATTTTACAGTTTATTTTTCCGTCGGAAATGTCGTAAGACAAATCCCGCAAAGAAACGTCAATCTCCTGTCTCACGCCAGAACAACTCGCTCCCGTCTCGTTGCGAAGAGAAAACGGAATCTTTTTTTCCGAGGACAGCAGTTCTCCGTCGCTGTCGGTGAATAGAACGTTCACGATAAACTCACCGTTAGCCTCGGATACATGGCTTTCCTTATCAAAACGAGTGTCAGAAAGAACGGGGGTCACGGAAACGTCACAAATCTCGGAGAACTGACCTATATCAACCGTTTCCTCAAAAAGAATGGGCTGATTCTGAACGGAAAGTTTTTCGGACATTACTTTTTCCGTTCCGAGTTCTATTTCCTTTCCGACTCCGAAAGCGTCTGAGATGACGTTGAATTTCTGCTCCCTGAAAACGGAAAAGGTAACGTCAATTTCGGCGTTATACTCAATGCCAGAGACTTTGCCCTCTGAATTTTCTTTAAGGTCAAACCTGATATCCGCTACTTTCGGAGAGATTATCGCCACGGAATCGTCGTCGACGGTGTCTACATCCAAAAGCTGAGAGACCACGGTTTTTTCCTCTATTAAAATCGGCTTTTTGGACTCTGCGTTTATACAGAGTATTTTCATTGTCATATCGCTTTTTATCAGAGTTTTCTTGTTCATCGGCTTAAACTCCGTGTTTGAAAACCCTATTTCGTAACGCAAAATCTTATCGACGGGAGTTTTTCCCTCCAAGGAGACATCCCCCGAATGTCGAACCAGTTTGGAAACGCGATTTATCTCGCGGCAGAAAGTCTCCTCCGAGGAAAGAACGGCGACGTCCCCCGATGTTTCCCTATCTTCCGAGAGGATTTCTTTATTCTCGCTTCTCACGGCGTAGGCGGAAAGAGAGACCGACGCCCTGAGAGACAATTTCTGAGGACTCAAAGCTCTTATATCCTTATACTCAATATTTGAGTCGACGGCGAAAGAAGCGTCCTGCAAATTTTGAATCTCTATAGCGTGAGAAAACGGGGCTTTATAAAAAAAGCTGTTAAAATCCCCTTTATCAGACTGATAAAGCACTCTGAACTCCACGTTTCCCTCGACGGCGAGTTTTTCCCCGTAAACGGTTTTGGAGCGAATGAACGGCACTGCCTCCGTACGTATTATCCGCATAACGGAGGGATAATAATCGGGTAAAATAGCTTCCGCCTCGGCGGATGCCTCGCTTTTCCCTTTATAAATAAGATAATTCGCGGGAATAAAATCTTTCAGATAACTCATATCGGCACCTCATTTTCAGTATTCTATACAATCTTTATGCCGTAGTTCGCTTTTATATTCTTAAAAATTTACGATTTCAAAAAAGAGCGACTAGAAATAAACGCAAAAACAAAACCTCGAAAGAAGAAACCGCACGGAATAGAAAAAATAAATACAGAGAAAACTTATCAGACGAAACTAAGAGACACAATATCAAAAAATATAAAATGACGGGAAACTTTCGGATAAAGCCCGACAAGAAATACCGAGAAAAAAAGAAAAAAAGGAAAGCGAAACTAAATATTAAAAAAAAAAGTTAAGGAACCGAACGTTGAAAAAACATGGAAACCAAAAGAGAAAACCCAAATAAAAAACCGAGGAAAAGCTGAAACAAATATTAAAAACAAATATTAGGAGAAAAAGAAACGGAACATTGAAAAAAACAGAATTACAGAACATCAAAATAAAAATTCCGAAAAGAATAGCCAAAACAAAATATTAAAAGAAAAAATCGAAACGGCACGGCGTGACGAAATATTTAGAGAAAAAGCGAAAAAAGGAAGAATAAAGACAAACTCCAAAACAAAAAAACGAATTATTTTATAAAAAATTCGTAACAAACTATTGCAAAATCGAATAATTTATGTTATACTGAGTGGTAGAATAGCTATCGCTATCACAAATAAGAAAAATAAGAAAAAAAAATTTTATTGAGGAAAGGTGTGTAAAAATGAAAAAAATTTCAAAAGTCATCGCTTTCTGTTTAGTCTGCGTTATGCTTTCGGGTCTGCTCGCTGCTTGCGGAGGAGGCTACGACTTCACGTCGGCGGACGTTATCGACAGCAGCGAGACTCAACAGAGATGGCTCAAATATCCGGGCTCCTCGATAGTTATAAATCCCGCGGCGGTTTCCGGCGAGGACACCACGGACAGAACGAAACAGGCGCTCTCTTTGGGCGTCGGAGACAGCGTCGTCGACAACGTGCTCTTTACCCTTGAACCCGCTTCGGCGAACGGAGTAGGCGGAAGCGCCGTTTGGGAAGCCAACTTCTCCCCCGACACGACTACCTTCTCAAATATGACGGAAGCAGGGTTCACAAATAACAGCAGCGGAGCCAACCTAAACGTGGTTGTCCCCGACGCGATAGAAAAAATCCCGCTCGACCCCAATCATCCTTATACAATACAAGGAAACAGAGAAACTTTCACTTATGATTTCGTGAACAACGAATATTATCTCGTTGTCCAGACCGGAGAGTGCGCCGACCTTTTCGATATCAACCTTTACACCCTCTCTCCCGTAGTTTCTGACGAGCTTCTCGTTTCTGTCGGGGCGAACGAGACGAGAGTCGTCAACATAAACGACTACTGCGAGAGTTATGATCCCAATCTTATCACTGAGGCTACGAGAGCCTTCCTTAAAATAAATTTCAGAACGGGCGGCGCGTACCAAGCCACCTCGATAGCGATAAAGACAATCCCATCCTCCGCCAGCGTGGCTAACGACGTGGCTATCGAGTTCGCTCCCTACGCTCTCAAAAACACCGCGACCTTCGCCAACGGAACGGTAGTCACGGCTCAGGACTTCTTCTACGATGTAAACACCGTTACGAGAGCTCTCACGCTCGACGCCGCGGGGTCCTTCGTGGTCGGAGGTCAAATAGCCGAGGGCGCGACTTTCACATATGACGAGAGAAACGGATATATTCAAGTCAACGGAGCGAACGGAATTAACTACTGCGTCAAGCTTTCGGAAAATGACAACGTTTCTTTCTTCGCCACAGAAGAGGATATGTTAAACGGAAATCCTCTCGAATCTTCGGAAGGGGCGGCTTTCTGGACGACACTTGTCGATAGTCTGACTGTCGGAGACACTATTTACTTCGCGGTTTCGGCCAGCGCCTCGGAGACGGCTGACGCTCTCGCGGAAAACGCGAATAACGGCACCAGCCAGAATAGAGCGAGAAGACGTCTGCAAGACCTGCCGGCGGAATGGGACGAATATATAGCCAGCCACGGCGACGTTCCCGATTATATCGCGAATATGCCCGAAGAAGCATAACGGACAGAAAACTTTTACAATTATAGCAAATACAATTATAACAAAACCGACGCTTAAAAGCTCGAAGAGGAGGAGGAAACCATATGGTTTCCTCCTCCTCTTTTTTGTTTTAAGACATCTTTTCCCCAAAAAAAACGCCCACAAAAAAACGAGAGCAAAAGTATAAAGACGTACAAAGAACCGCGAGATAGAAGAAGATATAAATATCTCAAAAAAATCGACCCGTCGAAAACCTAAGAATTTTTTCCTTCGCCGAACTTTTTCGACGATTACACTCTATCGGAAAAAAAATAAAAATCACTAAAACGTTGAAATGATAAATAATATATAATAGATATAAGGATATAAGAAAACCAATTAAAAAAAAAGATTTTTCTTTATTTTTTTCAAAAAAACATCGGAAGTTTTTTGCTAAAAATAGGGAAATGTGTTTTACTGTATTATAAATACTACTATAAATATATAAATACGGCTACAATACCTCGTTTTATAACGAAAACTCTCTATTCTCTCACAAAAAAGCGTCAGCGTCATTCTTTTTTTCGGTCGACTTGTAAGCCGGGTTCTGTGCTCCCGAAAAACGGGAACCGCGATCATCTGTCTCCCGCGAACGTTGCCGCTCGCGTCTAGCTACCTCGGAGGATTACGACGGACCGCGTCAGGATTTTTTGAAACATCCCTTCCTCGCTGCGGTATTGCTCCCGATAGGGTTTACACTGCGGGTCACGTCTCCGAGACCCCGGTGGGCTCTTACCCCGCCTTTTCACCGTTGCGTTTCCGCTGTTATTTTCTGTTGCACTTTCCCTAAGGTCGCCCTCGGCGGACGTTATCCGCTATCGTTGTCCGTTGGAGCCCGGACTTTCCTCAGACAAAACCTTTCGGTTTTTGCCCGCGACCGCGCCGTCGGCCGAAAAAAAGAATGACGCCGAATTTTCCTTTTGGTTTTTCCGATATTTTAGTGGATTTTTTAGTATTTTTAGTTTTTTATATCGCTAATACGCCTATACGCCTCCCGGCAGAATTCCTTTATCTTATATCTTACCTATACCCTATATCTTATATCTTATCAATTATCTCATCATTATCTCGTCAAAATCTCATTAAACTTTTTCTCAATCTTTTTCCCTTACCGTGTTTCTCTCTTTTTTCAATACTGTCTCTCTTAATATAAGAAAACTCCGAACTTTTTTTGAACATTTAAAAAATACGCTGATTTTCCTCTCTATGAACGTCGAAAAAAAGAGAAATTTGCCGAAAATGTAACCGAATTTCTAACTTTGTTTGAAAAAACGGGAATATTCTTAACGATGAAAAAAAAGCTCTTGACAGGATTTGCCTTTTATGATATAATCTGATACTGTACCGAAATCGGCGGGAAAACACGCCGAGACCTCCGAAAAACGCCGTGAAAATCAGAAAAACCTTTCGTTTTTTTCACTTCGACGGAGGTTGTAAATTGTGTTTTTTATGTGACAAATCCGCTTTCCCGAGAAGTTCGGAGACGATTGCGAAATTTTTTTTCATTTGTCAAATTTTCAGCCTAAAAATTTTTTCCGCTAAAAATTTCTTTAATTTGAAATTTTTTTCGTCGTTTGAGATTCTTTTCATTTGAAGTTCTTTTCATTTAAGATTCTTCTCATTTGAGGTTCTTTTCATTTAAGATTCTTTCCGTTCGAGGCTTTCTCGTTTGAGGTTCTCCCTCGTTTGAGATTGCTTCATTCGAATTTTTTTTCGTTTGAAAGACTCTTTTGCTTGAAAATCTCTTTCGTTTGAAAGACTCTTTTGCTTGAAAAACTCTTTTGCTTGAAAAACTCTTTTGCTTGAAGCTCTAGGCTATTTTTTATCGGAATCCCTTCGTTAAGATTTCTTTTTAGTTCGGGATTCTTTCGTTAAAAATTTTTTCGCTTAAAATTTTCTCAGCTAAATTTTTTTCGCTTTCCGATTCAAAGCTCGAAAGCCTCGGTTTCCGCTCTCGCCCGCGGGCGCCTCGGAAAACCCGAGATAGTATAACATAAATCACAAAAAAAATCAAGGGCCGAATAATTAAAGAAACGGAGATGGTATTTGAATGACGGTTAATGTAGACCCGAAGCAGGTCGGCGCTTACTTCACTCAGCTCGGGGACACCGAGAGAGTCAATTTCGCGAAAATCAAGCAGATTCAAGACGTTCCGAACATGATAGGAATACAGCTTGATTCTTACAAATGGTTCATCAAGGAGGGAATGAGCTCCGTTCTCAGAGATTCCTCCGGGATATCCGACCATACGGGCTCGATAACTCTCGACTACGTCGACTACTCGATAGACAAAGAACCGAAATACTCGGTCGCCGAGTGCAAGGAAAGAGACGCGACTTACGCGGCTCCCCTGAGAGTCACGTGCAGACTCACCAACCATATAACCAACCAAATCCAGGAGCAAAATATCTTTTTCGGAGAGCTCCCTCTGATGACAGAAACCGGAACCTTCATCATTAACGGCGCCGAACGCGTCGTGGTCTCTCAGCTCGTCCGCTCTCCCGGAGTTTATTTCTCCTTTGAAAGAGACAAGGCCGGAAACAAACTTTTCACAGGAACCGTCATGCCAAACAGAGGCCCGTGGGTCGAGTATGAAAGCGACGCCAACGACGTCCTTTTCGTCAGAGTCGACAAGGGGAAAAAATTCCCTCTCACGACTCTTATCAGAGCGTTCGGAATAGAGACCGACGAGCAAATTAAGGAAATCTTCGGCGAAAGTTCTTATGTTCTCGCGACGCTCGAAAAGGACAACTCCACCAACAGAACGACAGCTCTTATAGACGTTTATAAAAAACTCAGACCGGGAGAACCCGCGACCGTAGAAGGAGCTATCGCTCATATCGACAACCTTTTCTTCAATGAAAGAACCTACGACCTCACAAGGCCCGGTCGTTATAAATACAACAAAAAGCTGGCTCTCAGCTCTCGCCTCGCCGGGAAAACTCTCGCTCGTCCGATCGCCGACCCCCGCACCGGAGAGATTCTCGCGGAAGCAGGAGAAACCGTCAACATGGAAAAAGCTCTCGAAATTGAGGCGAAAGGCGTCTTTGAGGCTTACATCACTCTCGATAACGGAAAAGAGTTCCGCATATTCTCAAACGGAATGGTCGATATGAAAAATTTCGTCTCTTTCGACCCGAAAGAAATCGGCATAAACGAGAAAGTTAAATTTTCCGTTCTCTGCGAGATTCTCGACCAAGCCAAGGACGAGAAGGAAATCAGGGAACTCGCCGAAAACAGACGTTCGGAACTTCTTCCGATGACCGTTTGCAACGAGGACCTCTTCTCTTCCATAAACTATCTTATCGGTCTTTTCCATAATATCGGGGTATCCGACGATATCGACCATCTCGGAAACCGCCGTATCCGCTCGATAGGGGAGCTTTTGCAAAACCAAATGAGAATCGGTTTTACCAGAATGGAAAGATCGGTCAAAGAAAGAATGAACATGCAGAATCTCGACGTAGTTACGCCGCAGAATCTGATAAACGCTCGCCTTGTTATCGCCGCTATAAGAGAATTTTTCGGGTCTTCTCCCCTTTCTCAGTTTATGGATCAGCCTAACCCTCTGGCCGGGCTTACCCATAAAAGAAGACTGTCAGCTCTCGGTCCGGGAGGACTTACGAGAGACAGAGCAGGATTCGACGTCAGAGACGTTCACTACACTCACTACGGCAGAATGTGCCCGGTAGAAACCCCCGAGGGCCCGAACATCGGACTTATTTCTTACCTGGCCAGCTACGCCAGAATAAACGAATACGGCTTTATAGAAGCCCCCTACCGCAAGATAAATAAGGAAACGGGCGTCGTGGAGGATGAGATAACATATATGACCGCGGACGTCGAGGACAATTATATCGTCGCTCAGGCAAACGAACCTCTCGACGAAAACGGCAGACTCAAAAACAAGATTGTCGCCGCCAGACACCGCGACCTTATTCTTGAAACAGAGAGAACCAACATCGATTATATAGATATCTCGCCGAGAATGATCGTATCGGTTGCGACCTCTCTTATCCCCTTCCTTGAAAACGACGACGCTATCCGCGCTCTTATGGGCTCGAACATGCAGCGTCAGGCGGTGCCTCTCATTAAAACCGAGGCCCCGATCGTCGGAACGGGTATGGAATACCGCGCCGCGGTCGACTCCGGAGTCTGCGTTATAGCAAAATCCGACGGAGTAGTTTCTTCTCTCGACGGGAACGAAATCGAGGTCAAAACCGACGAGGGAGAGACCGAGACATATAAACTCACTAAGTTTTTGCGTTCCAATCAAGGAACCTGTTTCAATCAGAAGTCGCTCGTAAATATCGGGGACCGGGTCAGAAAAGGACAGGTCATCGCCGACGGCCCATCCACCGACCACGGGGAGCTTTCGCTCGGAAGAAACGCTCTCATCGGATTTATGACCTGGGAGGGTTACAACTACGAGGACGCCGTTCTCTTAAATGAAAAACTTGTCAAGGAGGATATGTATACCTCCATTCATATAGAGGAATACGAGACCGACGCGAAAGAAACAAAGCTCGGCCCCGAAGAGATAACCAACGATATTCCCGGAGTCTCGAAAGACCTTTTGGCGGACCTTGACGAAAGAGGAATTATACGCATTGGAGCGGAAGTTCATTCGGGGGATATCCTCGTAGGGAGAGTCTCCCCGAAAGGAGACACGGAACAAACCTCCGAGGAAAGACTTCTCAGAGCGATCTTCGGTGAAAAATCTCGCGAGGTCAGGGATACCAGTCTTAAAGTTCCTCACGGGGAATACGGAATCGTAGTAGACGTAAAAGTATTCACGAGAGAAAACAGCAACGAGCTTTCCCCCTCGACAAATATGGTCGTGAGAGTATATATAGCTCAGAAGAGAAAAATCTCGGTCGGGGACAAAATGGCGGGACGCCACGGAAACAAAGGCGTCGTCTCGCGTATTCTACCGCAGGAGGATATGCCGTTTTTACCTGACGGAACGCCTCTCGACATCGTTTTAAACCCGCTCGGCGTTCCCTCCCGTATGAATATCGGTCAGGTGTTGGAAGTTCACCTCGGCTATGCCGCCAAGGCTTTGGGCTGGAAAGTCATGACCCCGGTATTCGACGGGGCGAAAGAGGAAGATATCACAAAATGCCTCGAACTCGCGGGATATGACAAGGACGGGAAAACCACCCTCTACGACGGACGCACGGGGTTGCCGTTCGACAACAGAGTGACGGTCGGATATATGTATTATCTCAAACTGCATCATCTTGTAGACGATAAAATCCACGCCCGTTCGACGGGTCCGTACTCTCTCGTAACACAGCAGCCGCTCGGAGGAAAGGCTCAGTTCGGCGGTCAGAGGTTCGGAGAGATGGAGGTCTGGGCTCTCGAAGCTTACGGTGCGGCTTACACCTTACAGGAGATGTTGACCGTAAAATCGGACGACGTGGTCGGAAGAGTCAAGACATTCGAAGCCATAGTCAAAGGAGAAAATATTCCGAAACCGAGAATTCCGGAATCTTTCAAAGTTTTGGTGAAAGAGCTTCAAGCTCTCTGTCTGGACGTTCAAGTGCTTTCAAAAGACAACACGGAGATAGATATTTCCACGTCTCTCGATAACGACGCCGACGACGTCAGCTTCGACAAGAAGAGACACGACTATCGCGACGATATGGGCGCCGAGAGTTACGAGGACGATTTTGAAAACGCGGGTTATTACGAGGAAGAGGACGATTCCGACGATTATCCCGACGAGAGCGATTTTGTCGACGCGGTCTTCGACGAGGAAGACTCCGATGACGACGATATTATGGATATATAACTGAGGAGGTCATAAGATGGATATAAACGAAAACATTAACGAAGCCGCCGAGAAAAACGAGCCGGCGAAAAATATCACCAGTTTCGGTTCTATCAGAATAAGCCTGGCCTCCCCGGAAAAAATACTTTCCTGGTCTCACGGAGAGGTAAAAAAGCCGGAAACGATAAACTACCGTACTTTAAAGCCGGAAAGCGACGGTCTTTTCTGCGAAAAAATATTCGGGCCGATGAAAGACTGGGAATGCCATTGCGGCAAATACAAACGTTTCCGCTACAAGGGCAAGATATGCGAGCGCTGCGGCGTGGAAATAACCAAGGCGAAAGTCAGAAGAGAAAGAATGGGACATATCCAGCTCGCCGCTCCCGTGTCTCATATCTGGTATTTCAAAGGTATCCCGTCCAGGCTCGGGCAGGTTTTGGACATTGCTCCCCGTCAGCTTGAAGGAGTGCTGTATTTCGGTCTTTATATAGTTACCGACCCGGGAGAGGACTGCGGGGAACTCAAAAAGAAACAAACCCTTACCGAAAAAGAATATCAGGAATATAGGGAAAAATACGGAGATTCATTTAAAGCCGGAATGGGCGCCGAGGCAATAAAAGAACTTCTTCTCGAAACAGACCTTGAAGCTCTCTCGGCGGAACTGAAAGAAGAACTCGCCGACGCCTCGGGGCAGAAAAAAGCCAAAATATTAAAGAGACTCGACGTCGTCGAATCTCTCCGCCTTTCGGGAAATCGCCCCGAATGGATGATAATAGACGTTCTTCCGGTTATCCCTCCGGATATCCGCCCGATGGTGCAGCTTGACGGGGGAAGATTCGCGACCTCCGACTTAAACGATCTTTACAGAAGAGTAATAAACAGAAACAACCGTCTCAAAAAGCTGCTTGAACTGCACGCTCCCGAGATAATAATCAGAAACGAAAAAAGAATGCTTCAAGAATCGGTAGACGCTCTTATCGACAACGGAAGACGCGGAAAGCCGGTCAACGGACCCTCAAATCGTCCTTTAAAATCTCTTTCCGAGATTCTCAAAGGAAAGCAGGGGCGTTTCAGACAAAATCTTCTCGGAAAAAGAGTCGATTATTCGGGTCGTTCCGTTATCGTTGTCGGTCCGGAACTGAAAATATACCAATGCGGGCTGCCGAAAGAAATGGCGCTCGAACTCTTTAAGCCTTTCGTAATGAAACGACTCACCGAGCTGGGCGTCGTTCAAAATATAAAATCGGCGAAAAAAATGGTGGAAAGAGCGGAGACTCCCGTTTGGGACGCTCTCGATACCGTCATAAAAGAATATCCCGTGCTCCTGAACAGAGCGCCGACGCTTCACCGTCTCGGAATACAGGCTTTCGAACCCGTTCTGGTAGAGGGCAGAGCCATAAAACTGCACCCGCTCGTCTGCACCGCTTTCAACGCGGATTTCGACGGGGACCAAATGGCGGTCCACGTACCGCTTTCGGCGGAAGCTCAGGCGGAAGCGAGATTCCTTATGTTATCGGCGAACAATCTGCTCCGTCCTCAGGACGGAAAACCGGTCGCCGTCCCGACTCAGGATATGATTCTCGGTTCGTATTATCTGACCATATTAAATCCCGAGGAAAAGGGAGCCGGAAAAATATTCAGGGATTTCGACGAGGCGATGAGAGCTTACGATGCGGGAGAAGTCGGTCTTCACGCCCCGATTAAAGTCAGAGTCGAGGGCAAGATAGAGGGATATTCCGAAAGCCGCCTTATAGACACCTCGGTCGGAAGAATAATCTTTAACAGACCGATACCCCAAGATCTCAACTTTGTAGACAGGACCAATAACGACAAGGTCTTCGATCTTGAAATATCGTTTGTCGTAACGAAAAAAGAACTCGGGAAGATAATCAACAGGTGCATAAGAGTCCACGGGATAACCAAGACCGCCGTCGTTCTCGACGACATCAAGGCTCAGGGGTATAAATACTCGACTCTCGGGGCGATAACCATCTCCGTTGACGATATGAAGATCCCGCCCGAAAAATACACTCTTATCGAAAAGGCCGACGAGGAAGTCGAGAAAATCACGAAACACTTCCGCCACGGACTTATCTCCGAAGAGGAAAGATATACTCAGGTTGTTTCAGTATGGAACAATACGACGGAAAAGGTCACGGAAATACTGAAAGACAGTCTTGATAAATTCAATCCTATAAACATGATGCAGGTTTCGGGAGCCCGCGGATCGATAGATCAGATCCGTCAGCTCTGCGGAATGAGAGGACTTATGGCGAACACCTCGGGAAAAACCATCGACGTTCCGATAAGAGCCAATTTCCGCGAGGGACTTAACGTTCTCGAATACTTTATTTCTTCAAGAGGAGCGAGAAAAGGACAGGCGGACACGGCTCTTAGAACCGCGGACTCCGGATATCTCACTCGCCGTCTCGTAGACGTTTCACAAGACGTTATTATAAGAGAAGACGACTGCGGCTCGACCGACGGTATTTGGGTCCATGAGATCGCGGAAGGCGACGAGCTTATCGAGGATATGGTCACCCGTCTTATCGGCCGTTATCCGGTCGAGGACGTCATAGACCCGAACACCGGGGAGGTGCTCGCCTCAAAAGACGACTATATCAAAGAGCCGGAGGCGGAAAGAATAGTCGCCGCCGGTATAGAAAGAGTCAAACTCCGTTCGGTGCTCACCTGTCATTGCCGTTACGGCGTCTGCGCGAAATGCTACGGCGAAAATCTCGCCACGAGAGAGACGGTAAACGTCGGAGAATCGGTCGGGATAATCGCGGCTCAGTCCATCGGAGAACCCGGAACACAGCTCACAATGAGAACATTCCACACCGGAGGCGTCGCCTCCGCGTCGGATATCACCCAGGGTCTTCCCCGCGTTCAGGAACTTTTCGAGGCCAGACGCCCGAAAGTCCTCGCGATACTCGCGGAGATAGACGGGGAAGTTCGTTTCCAGGAGATAAAACACGCCAGATACGCCGTTATCTTCAACAAAGAAACGAACGACGAAAGAAGCTATCTTATTCCTTACTCCGCGAAACTTAAAGTCAAAGAGGGAGACTTCGTTCACAGAGGAGACGAACTCACGACCGGAGCCTCCGACCCGCAGGATATTCTTCGTGTCAAGGACGAGGCCGCGGTTCAGGACTATATTATCGAGGAGATACAGAAAACATATCACAGACAGGGCGTCGATATCAACGACAAGCACGTCGAAGTTATCGTTCGTCAGATGCTCCGCAAAGTAAAAGTCACGAACAAAGGCTCGACCGATCATATCGAGGGTTCGGTAATAGACAAGATAGAGGCTATGACGATAAACCGCGAGCTGCAAAAACGCATAGACGCGGGAGAAAGCGATCTTGTTCTTATGGAATATGTCCCCGTTCTTCTCGGTATCACGAAAGCGGCCCTCGCGACAGAGTCGTTTATGTCCGCGGCTTCTTTCCAGGAAACGACGAAGATCCTTACAGAAGCAGCTATCAAAGGAAAGTCGGATAAACTTATCGGACTTAAAGAAAACGTCATAATAGGAAACCTTATCCCCGCGGGAACGGGACTCGAACGTTACAGAAACGTTGAGATAATCGAAAATTGACCTAAGCGACGGCGTTCGATATCCGCATTCGTATTTTTATCCGCGGCGGTCTCGGAGACTCGAAAGTCGAGGGGGGGCAAATACAAATATTGATTATTCCGGAAGTTAAACTCGGAAATCAAATACGGTATTCTCCCCTCCGATATCGGAAAAATACCGAAGACACGCGAAGACTAAACTGCAAATACTAAAAATACTAAAAATAAAAAGAGTGTCAACAATATTAAATTCCGGCTTTTCAGCCGCCGAGAACCGAGCCGAGAAAAGAATCGGAGGCGTAAATTCGGACATCTGATCCAAAAGTTATCAAAATCGGAGGGAGAGCGCCGAAACGGCGATTTTCTTCTCCGATTTGGGATAAAATACAAAAAAAGTTCATTTTTTTCACTCATGAACCGCCTTGAATTATTTTCCGTATTATGGTATAATTCAAGTTGAATAAACAAAAAAAGGAGGTGCAGTATGCCCACATTTAACCAGTTGGTAAGAAAAGGAAGACAATCCTCGCCGACAAAAGCGGTCGCCCCGGCTCTTCTTAAAAGCCTGAATACCCTTACGAAGAAGACCGTCGATCAGAACTCTCCTCAGAAGAGAGGCGTTTGCACGACCGTAAAGACTCAGACCCCCAAAAAGCCTAACTCGGCTTTGCGTAAGGTCGCGAGAGTCCGTCTCACCAACCTCGCGGAGGTTACGGCTTATATCCCCGGAATCGGCCATAACTTGCAGGAGCACAGCGTAGTGCTTATCAGAGGCGGAAGAGTCAGAGATCTTCCCGGCGTCCGTTACCACATCATCAGAGGAACTTTGGACGCTCAGGGCGTCGCCAACAGAATGCAGGCGCGCTCAAAATACGGCGCTAAAAAACCCAAGGCGAAAAAATAATTTCGCTTGATTTATCAATATTGATTTATCAATTCGGTTTCAGCGTTTAATAGGTTTGAAATAATTCGTTTTATGCCGACAAGAGCATATTTTATATATATTTTTAATATTCTCTTTCTATCGGCATCAACGGGAGTTTCACTTTCGAGTACCTATGAAATCATCAGCGCGAAAGCGCAATAATGAAGGAGGGAAGTATAATGCCAAGAAGAGGTTTCGTACCCAAAAGAGATGTTTTGCCGGATCCTATATACAACAGCAAACTGGTCTCCAAACTTATCAACAGCGTTATGTACGACGGAAAAAAAGGCGTAGCCCAGAAGATCGTTTACTCCGCTTTTGACATAGTAAAGGAAAAATCCGGAAAAGACCCGCTGGAAGTATACGAGCAGGCGATGGAAAATATCATGCCGGTTCTTGAAGTCAAGGCCCGCCGCGTCGGCGGTTCAAACTACCAGGTTCCTATCGAGGTAAGACCTGAAAGAAGAACGGCTCTCGGTCTTCGCTGGCTCACCGCCTACGCGAGAAACAGAAGCGAGAAGACGATGAAAGAAAGACTCGCGAACGAAATTCTCGACGCTTCAAACGGCCAGGGCGGAGCGGTCAAGAAAAGAGAAGACACTCATAAAATGGCAGAAGCCAACAAGGCTTTCGCTCATTTTAAATGGTGATTTTTTATCGCCGATATTCCAATATTAAGGAAGGATTAAATTAACAAATGCCAAGACAATATCCGCTTGAAAAATACAGAAATATCGGTATTATGGCTCATATAGACGCCGGGAAAACGACCACCACGGAAAGAATCCTGTATTACACCGGAGTAAACCATAAGATCGGAGAAACGCACGACGGAACCGCCACTATGGACTGGATGGAGCAGGAACAGGAAAGAGGTATAACGATCACTTCCGCGGCGACTACCGCGGTATGGAAAGATCATTGTATCCATATCATCGACACCCCGGGTCACGTTGACTTCACGGTTGAGGTCGAACGTTCTCTCAGGGTTCTCGACGGATCTGTCACCGTGTTTTGCGCCAAAGGCGGCGTCGAGCCTCAGTCGGAAACCGTTTGGAGACAAGCCGACAAATACCATGTTCCCAGAATGGCTTACGTCAACAAGATGGATATCATGGGCGCCGATTTCTATCGCGTCGTCGCGATGATGAAAGACCGTCTTAAATGTAACGCCGTTCCCGTACAGCTTCCTATCGGCTCCGAATCGACTTTTAAAGGAATAGTCGACCTTCTCGATATGAAAGCGTACGTCTACTATGACGATCTGGGCAAGGATATCAGACAGGAAGAAATCCCCGAAGATATGAAGGAGCTCGCTGAAAAATACAGATCCGAAATGGTGGAGCATATCGTCGAGCAAGACGATGAAATGATGGAAAAATATTTCGCGGGCGAAGAGCTTTCCATCGAAGAACTGAAAAAAGGTATCCGCGCGGGAACGATAGCGAATACGATAGTGCCCGTTCTCTGCGGAACATCCTATAAAAACAAAGGCGTTCAGAAACTCTTGGACGCGATCGTAGACTATATGCCCTCCCCGCTCGATATCCCCGCGATACAGGGACACGAACCGGGAGACCCGGACGTTATTCTGGAAAGAAAACCCGACGACAAAGAGCCTTTTGCCGCGCTCGCTTTCAAGATAGCCACAGACCCGTTTGTCGGAAAACTCTGTTATTTCCGCGTCTATTCGGGAAAACTTTCCGCGGGAACCACTGTCGTAAACGCCACGAAAGGCACAAGAGAAAGATTCGGGCGTATCCTTAAAATGCACGCCAACCACCGAGAGGATATCGACGAGGTTTATACCGGAGATATCTGCGCCGCGGTCGGACTTAAAAACGTGACGACAGGAGATTCTCTCTGCGACGAAAACGCTCCGATAATTCTTGAATCGATGGAATTCCCGGAGCCGGTTATCAGAGTCGCCATAGAGCCGAAAACAAAAGCCGGTCAGGAAAAAATGG
Source organism: Candidatus Geddesella stercoravicola (assembly GCA_904398665.1). Taxonomy (GTDB): domain Bacteria; phylum Bacillota; class Clostridia; order Oscillospirales; family UBA644; genus Geddesella; species Geddesella stercoravicola. Next base: position 15,967 of record CAJFPG010000024.1, read on the forward strand.
GCATCGCTCTTTCCAAACTCGCGGAAGAGGATCCGACTTTCAAAACTTATACCGACCAGGAAACCGGGCAGACAATCATCGCCGGAATGGGAGAACTTCACCTTGAAATCATCGTGGACAGACTTCTCAGAGAGTTCAAGGTCGAGGCGAACGTCGGTAAACCGCAGGTCGCGTATAAAGAAACTATCAGGAAGACCGTAGATCACGAGTGCAAATACAAACGCCAGTCGGGCGGTTCGGGACAATACGGTCATGTTAAGATCATAATAGAGCCGAACGAATCGGGAAAAGGCTACGAGTTTATAAACAACGTCACGGGAGGCGCCATTCCGAAGGAATTTATCGAACCGGTAAACCAAGGTATACAGGGCGCAATGAGAAGCGGCGTTCTCGCCGGATATCCCGTCGTAGACGTGAAAGTCACTCTTTACGACGGTTCTTATCACGAGGTTGACTCTTCCGAAATGGCGTTTAAGATAGCGGGATCTATGGCGTTCAAGGAAGCCATGAAACTCGCGGACCCGGTAATTATGGAACCGATAATGAAAGTTGTCGTAACGGTTCCCGACGATTATCTCGGGGCTGTTATAGGCGACCTTACCTCTCGCCGCGGGCAGGTTCAGGGCCAGCAGGCCGATAACGGGACTCAGCAGGTAACCGCGTTCGTTCCGCTTTCCGAAATGTTCGGATACGCCACCGACCTCCGCTCAAAAACTCAGGGGCGCGGAGCGTATGTTATGGAACCCAGCCACTATACGGAAGTCCCGAAATCCATTCAGGAGGCCATTATAAGCGGCAGGGCGAAAGGCTGATAATAGGCGAAAAGCTGATAATAATTGCTGAAAGCGTTTGCTTTTAACGATACAAACAAAATAAAAATAAAAATTGAAAACAAAAACATTTGACAAGGAGGATTTTTCCCATGGCAAAAGCTAAATTCGAAAGAACAAAACCCCATGTTAATATCGGTACTATCGGTCACGTTGACCATGGTAAGACAACTCTTACCGCCGCTATTACAAAGGTTCTTTCTCTTACTGGTCAGGCTCAGTACGAAGCTTACGACCAAATCGACAAAGCTCCCGAGGAAAGAGAAAGAGGAATTACTATCAATACCGCTCACGTTGAGTATGATTCTGACAAACGTCACTACGCTCACGTTGACTGCCCGGGTCACGCCGACTATATCAAAAACATGATCACCGGCGCGGCTCAGATGGACGGCGCTATCCTCGTCGTCGCCGCTTCCGACGGAGTTATGGCGCAGACCAGCGAGCATATTCTTCTCGCCCGTCAGGTCGGCGTTCCCGCGATCGTTGTATTTATGAACAAAATCGACCAAGTCGACGACCCCGAGCTTCTCGAAATCGTCGAGATGGATATTCAGGAGCTTCTCACAAAATACGGATTCTCCGAGGATACTTCCATCATCAAAGGTTCGGCTCTCAAAGTTATCGAGTCCACTTCAACCGATCCCAACGCTCCCGAATACGCTTGCATTCACGAGCTTATGGACGCCGTTGACAACGATATTCCTACTCCCGAGAGAAACGACAATCTTCCCTTCCTTATGCCTGTCGAGGACGTATTCACCATCACCGGACGCGGTACCGTCGCTACCGGAAGAGTTGAAAGAGGCGTTCTTAAAATGTCAGAGGAAGTCGAGATCGTCGGTATCAAAGAAGAAGTCAAAAAGACTGTCGTTACCGGTATAGAAATGTTCAGAAAGCTTCTTGACTTCGCGGAAGCCGGAGACAACATCGGATGTCTTCTCCGCGGTATCCAGAGAAACGAGATCGAGAGAGGTCAGGTTCTCGCGAAACCCGGATCAATACACCCCCATACCAAATTTACCGGAGAGGTCTATGTTCTTACCGCGAAAGAGGGCGGTCGTCATAAGCCGTTCGTTTCCAATTACAGACCTCAGTTCTATTTCAGAACGACAGACGTTACCGGCGTAATTCACCTTCCCGAAGGCGTCGATATGTGTATGCCCGGCGATAACGTTACAATAAACGTTGAGCTCATCGCCCCCATCGCTATCGAGCAGGGACTTCGTTTCGCTATCCGTGAGGGTGGTAAAACGGTCGGAAGCGGAGTTGTCGCGTCTATCGCTGAGTAATTACCGCTTACAAAACGGAGAGCCGTATCGGTTCTCCGTTTTTTTTTGCAAAAAAATATATATTACTTCCTGCTTCCTTTCCCCCCCCCTTCCCCTTTTCATAAGGAGAAAAGTTAAGATTGGCTTAAAAAAACAATATTTTATTATTCGTATGTATATCCACGGTTATTTGCGATTTTTCGCAATTATTTACAAAGCGATTGATTTTTTCGGCAATATATGTTAAAATAACGACGGTAAAAAAACCGAACCGGAAAAAATCAAACTTTCGGGAAATTATGTTTTTCGTGAAATAGGGGGAAAATAAAAATGAAAAAATTCTTTTCGGAATTCAAAACTTTCGCTCTCAGAGGAAATGTTATAGACCTCGCCGTCGGCGTCATTATCGGAGCCGCTTTTCAGGCGATCGTCAACTCTCTCGTAAACGACATTCTCAATCCTATGCTCGGACTTTTGTTTCAAGCCGACTTTTCGGAACTCACGCTTAACGTTAACGGCGTGGATATTAAATACGGTTCCTTTATAAGCGCTGTGATTCAGTTCTTTCTAATGTCCCTCGTAATTTTTACGATAATAAAACTTATAAACAATATTTCCGAAAAGTTCGCGAAGAAACTGCACAAAGAAAAAGAAGCGGAAAAACTAGAAGAAGCGGCGAGAAAAAAGAAATGCCCGTTCTGTAAAAGCGAAATCGACGAGGAGGCCACAAGATGCCCGTTCTGCACCTCGGAACTTAAAACTATAAATACAACCGATGAACAGATTGCTGAAAAAATCACGGAGAAATAATAAATTTTTTATAATCTTCATTAACA
>CAJFPG010000025.1 GCA_904398665.1 Candidatus Geddesella stercoravicola
CAATATGGAGGTCCGTAGTGCAAAAAGATATGATTTTTATATTAAAAAAGAAAATCCCGCATAGCGTTAAATAGTTGATTTTGCGGGATTTTTTTGATGTTGTGCCGATGTTTATATCCGATATTTATATATAGAACAATATTGAAATATGTTCGTTTTTTTTGTTGTAAGTGACGTTTGATATTATGGTGTTTATCGCCTCGTTTTTTATCTCGATTGGGGCGTCGCTTTTGACGACGTTAAGTACGGAGTTGACTTTTTTCGCGAACTCTTTTTTGTTCAGTTTGGGGTTGCGGGCCTTTTCTTCCTGTTTTTTTCCCTTTTCGAGTTCGGCGACGGTTCTTTCGAGTTTTTCTTTGTTCGCTTTATATTCTTTAATGGAGTCCACGCCGTTTAGGTATGCCTCTTTGCACCTTTCCAGTTTTCGTTTTTCCGCCGCGATAAGTTTTTCGTAGTTTTTCTCCGGAACCGGCTTTGCCGGGGCGGGGGCGAGGGGAAAGTCAAGCGTGGATAAATATCTTTCGAGAGCGGTTATAAACGCCTTTTCGAGCTTATTTAACGTCACGCTGTGCGAGATTTTGCAGAGTCCCTTCGCGTAGGCGTGGCATTGTACCGAATTGTTTTGTTTGTTTAGGACCAGCGTTGAGCCGCAGTTTGAGCAGCGGACTTTTCCTTTCAGCAGCCAATTCGCGGGAGTCGCGTTTCTCTGATATTTAGAGTAGGTCTTTTTTTGCTGTTTCAGCATTTTTTGAGCCGTCTCCCATGTTTGTCTGTCTATTATCGGCTCGTGGTTGCCTTGCGAAACGATTATGCTGTTGTCGTCGAAACGTCTTCTCGACGCCGCTTTGTCTTTCGGGGACCATCTGATTTTGCCTATGTATACCGGGTTGTTGAGAATATAGTTTATGAAACGGTTGTCGGGGAGGTTTCCTCTTCTTGTGCGAACGCCCTCGTTTCCGCATTCGACGGCTATTTCGCGTTCTTTTTTCCCCTCCGTATATTTTTGAAATATCGTTTTTACGGTTTGAGCGTCCTTGTTGGGAACAAGCCTTTTATTTATCATATCATACCCAAAAGGGGGAATAGAGAGCGGTTCTCCTCTCGTCGCTTTTTCGGTCATCCCTCTCGTTACTTCTCCCGAGAGTCTTATCAGATAATATTCGTCCATCCACTCAATAATTCGTTCTATCAGACTTCCGAAAGCCCCGTCCGAAACGGGCTCGCTTACGCTGACGACCTGAACGCCCTTCTTTTTGAGCAGAGATTTATATACTATCGATTCCTCCTGATTTCGGGCGAATCTTGAAAATTTCCAGACGTAAATTATATCGAAAGGGTGTTCTTTATCCTTCGCGAGAGCGATCATATTGTTGAACGCCGTTCTTTTTTTCGCGCTTTTCGCGGAAATGCCGTCGTCGTAAAAAACGTATTCGTCGGGGACGATAACGTCGTTTTTCTTAGCGTGTTCTCTTATCAGTTTTAATTGAGAAGACGGGCTGTATTCGTCCTGTCTGTTGTCCGATACCCTGATATACGCGGCCGCTGTTTTCACTCGAAAGGACTCCTTTGGGTTTTTGTTTTTTTTGTTATTATATATTTATATACTCTACATGTCATTGTCATTACATGTTATTCGCGTGTCATTATGTTTTATTATATTTTTTCGCATTATTTTTTTATAATCGCGTATAATACTATTGACAAATCTTTATTTTATAATTATAATATAATTATGGATATGATAACGTTTGAATGGGATGAAAAGAAAAACGAGATTAACAAGAAGAAACATAAAATATCTTTTGAGGAAGCGAAAACGGTATTTTATGACGAAGAGGCTTTGTTGATAGAGGACCCGGAGCATTCGAGTGAGGAGGAAAGATTTATAATTTTAGGGCTTAGTAAAAAAGCCAATTTGCTGGTGGTTTGTCATTGTTACAGAGCTTCTGAAACGGTAATAAGAATAATATCGGCGCGAAAAGCGACAAAAACGGAAGAAAAACAATATCGAAGATAGGGGTGAGAATAATGAGAGAAGAATATGATTTTTCCAACGCGAAAAAGAATCCGTACGCCGGAAAGTTAAAAAAGCAGGTTACCATCAATATTGACAGCGACACGATAGAATACTTTAAAAATTTGGCGAAAAGCTGCGGGATCCCGTATCAAACGCTTATCAATCTTTATCTCGCCGACTGTGCTAAAAACAAGAAACAGTTAAAAATGTCGTGGAATTAAGTTTTTGAACGTCTTAGCCTTATCCTTAAATTTCGCCCGCCGTTAAGGTGGGCGACCGCTGTTTTATCGCGGTATTATCGCGAGATAACTGTCCAGTCTTTCGTTTACATATTTCGCGAATAATCTCTCCATCGCTCTTAAACTATGCTTGACGTGATATTCGTCAAAAGCGTTGTAATACGCGAGGCGGTCCGCGAATTTAATATCAATCGGAGGATAACCCGCTTTCATCAATTCCAAATTCACAAGCAGCCGCCCCGTCCGTCCGTTTCCGTCGATAAAAGGGTGAATACTCTCAAATTCAATATGGAAACGAGCGAGCCGGGGAATGATATGTTCAGAGCTGTCGTTGTAATTTTTCAGTAACCGCTCCATTTCCTGTTGTATAAGATAAGGCCGCGTAGGCTCGTGTTTCGACCCCATAATTCTGACCGGAACTCTCCTATACGCGCCCCTGTCTTCTTTCTTATCAATCAATACCATAGAATGAATTTGTTTGATAACGCTCTCCGAAAGAGGCGTTTGTTCTTTTACTAAATCTCTTATAAAATAAAAGGCCTCTTTGTGTCCGACCGCCTCCATGTGGTCTTTCAGGGGTTTTTTATCGATGGTAAGACCTCGCAGCGCCATATCGGTTTCCCGCAGAGTTAACGTGCTTCCCTCTATCGCATTGGAATTATACGTGTATTCGACCACGAACTCCTCTGTCAGCCGCTCCGCTTCTCCCGGTGTCAAAGGGCGCCTGGAATCCAATTCTTTTTTCTTTCTGTCGATATTTTCAAGCAGGCTTTCGACAGGTTTCTTCGCTTCTGACGGGATTTTCCAGAACCGCCCCTCGCGTTTCGCTCCGGCGATTTTCCCTTTTTCACATAACATACGTACTTTTCTGTCTGAAACGCCCCATTTTTCAGCGGCCTGTTTTACCGAAATATACATAATTCACACCTGCCTTATCGCTTTTATATTATAACAAATTCATAAAAGATTGTCAAACGACATTATCGTATTATTCGAGCCGATATCGTCGTTTGTAAAGAGAAAAATAAAGAGCCCCTTGAAGGGGCTTTTTTTATTTTCAGAGAGTATCGTTATAATGTATAATTTTTGATTTTTCGAAAGAACGTCGTATGCGGCCGAAGGAATGACCGTTTGTTTTCGGTTATAAATTCCCGATTCGTTCTTTCAGATTTTCGGGAGGCTTAAAAAGTCTCATTCTCAGTTCCGTAAGAACGGGAGGAAGTCCGAAAACCGCCGCCATCTGCTCTGTCGTGTAATCGAGATTTTCGATTATCTCCTCGTCAGATATAAGAAGTTTTACCGCGAACTCGTTCGCTTCGATTTCGAGCTTGTTTATCGAATAGTAAGTGTTCGCTCTCATGAACGGGGTGCAATGGTCGGGATGCAAAACGGCGTGTCCCAGTTCATGGGCCGCCACTATCGTTTGTTCCCGTTCCGAGAGATTTTTATTGACGTGGATGAACTTATAGCCGTACGCTTTGTTGAAATACCCCTTGATGCTGCCGAGCTCTTCGAATAAAACGGTTATATTGAGAAACGCCGCGATAGCAAAGGGGTTACGGCTGCCGCATCTCGCCACTAAGTTTTCAGGCATGGCGATGCCCCCTTTCCTATTCAATTATAACCTATTTATTGTCCGATAAACCGGACTTTTTCCTCTCTTTCATTTTTTTCGCTAATTCCATAGTGTTTTTAAGAGAAATAAGCAAAAGCTCCTTGCTCTCGTCGTCGAGGGGTTCTCCGTCGAACATCAGGGACTCTTGGCTTTCAAGAATTTCCATATAATGGGTCAAATCGCTGGCTATGTCTCCGCCTTCTCCTTCGGGAGCGGCGGGGGCTTTTTCTTTTATATTTGTTTTTCCGAGAAGATAATCAATCGATACGTTTAGGTATTCGGCTATTTCCGGAAGATATTTTTTATATGAGGAGCTTTTTCCTGATTTCCAATCGGTGTAGTTGTTGCTTGAAAGTCCTAAAAAATCACATAAATTCTTTTGGGTTTTTTTTTGAGTTTTTAATTCTTCGGTTATTCTATCTAAAATACGCATTTTTCGTACCCGCCTTTTTGTTCATGTATACAAAATCACGAATAATTCGTGAAAATGTATTGACATCACGAAATTTTCGTGATAAAATATAATCACAGAAAACAAATCGAATATTTTTTTTAAAGCGAAAGGTCAAAAAAATGACGAAAGAGCATAACAAAAATCCCGACGTGTCGGGTCGCTTTAAAATTATTATATCTACGATTGTATTGTAACAAAAAATACTCGGTTTGTCAAGCAAAAGAGAGGAGGGTCGAAAAATGACATTAAGAGTTAGGCTTATGATTCTCGGAAAACAGATAGGAAGGGACCTTATTCCCGCTCTTGCCGAGAAAGAGCGGATATTCGCCGCTCCCGAGGAAGTGAGCAGGGCGATAAACAAAAAGCAGTTTACGCCGAAAGCTTTGGCTATTGTCGAGGCGAGCGAGAGAATTGTTTCTGAGTGGGAAAAAGGAAACGGAAAAAATCAGGTTCTCGGCGAAGTTCAAAAATAGTTCACAAAAAATCCCTTGACAAAGAAAGAAAGAAAGAAAGCGTATGATTTAATTGTCGAAAAGAGTAAAACAAGGTCGGATTTTGGAAATTTAAAGATTTAGAAATTCAGAAACTCAGAAATTCAGAAATTCAGAAACTCAGAAATTCAGAAATTCAAAAACTCAGAAACTTGGCGGTTTAGAGCTTTGGAATTTTGGAATTTTAAAAATTCATAAATTCAAAGATTTGGAATTTGGGGGCTTTGGAAATTTTAAACTCCGAAAATTCGGAAAGGTTTTTGTTTTGCTTTCGGCGGGGCGCCGAGTTCGGGCGGCGTAACGCCGTGAAAAAATCGGCATAAGTTATAAATGTAAAAGAGTTTGTTTATTTATTTGAGATTTGAGAGTAGCGTGATTTTAAATAATTTTGAGGTGATTTTAATGGCAAAAAGGAAAGAAATAACGTTTTCGGCGTATATCACGATAGACGGGGCGGAGCCCGTACCGTGGGAGAGTCTGTCGGAAAAGGAGATTGAGGATGTCAAAAAGCAGATGTCCAAAAATCTGAGCGAGAGAATGTCGGCGTATTTCACGGCTCACCCGGAGCAGTACGATTTGATATAAACCGCCTAAGACAGATTTAATTGAGAACTCGGTTTTGTTCTCGGTTTTAAAATTCGGGTTTTAAAATTCAGGAAAGAGAGATAAAGAATAATGTTTACGCTTGATTTCTTTTGTATGGTAGTGGCTCCGTTGGCGGCGATGCTGGCGGTCGTCGAGATTATCAGAGACAGAAAGTAAGAACGTCTTTAAGATTTGAGAGGGGATACGAATGTTGAGATGTAAGTATTGCGGCGAGGTTATCGGCGAGGAGGAACTTGTAAAAAGAGCGGAGAACCCGATGATATACGGGGGACATACCGAGTCGTACCGCTGCCCCTGCTGCGGTAACGACGAGTTTGACGAGGGGGAGCTTTGCGAGGTCTGCGGCAAGTTCTTTTCTTCCGAGTTCGGCGATGACGAGGGACGCGAGGGTATTTGCGACGGCTGTCTCGACGGGCTTTTGAGCGTGGAGACTCTTCTCGAATTAGGGGAAGAAGGCAGGGCGGAAATAGAGATCAACGGGTTTTTGAGATCGGCTTTTTCCGTCTCGGAAATAGAGGAGATACTGACACGCGAGCTTTTGAGTTTGCCGCCTTCTTATCTCGACAGGGAACGAAGGGAATACATAGATACGGACAAAGACTGGTTTGCCGAGACTCTGAAAATGAAAAGGAACGCGGCGGGGCGGTCGCAAGAGAGATAAGATAAGAGCGGCGGGATAAAACGGCTGACGACCAACCGATAGCCGCCGGCCTCGGGATAAAACGGCTAATCGAGAGATTACGGCGAAGCGGGAGATTAAATGGCGAGTGAGAGATAAGACGGCTAATCGAGAGATTACGGCGAATCGAGAAATTAAACGGCGAATTGAGAGATGAGACGGCGAGCCGTGGGATAAAACGGAAAGACCAAGGAGGGAAGAGAAAAAAATGGAATATAAAAAGATAGAGGCGGTCAATTCCCGCCTCGCGGCGGTGGATATTAAAGGCAAGCCGTATAACACCGTAAATCAGCGTGTTTTGGCGTTCCGAGAGCTTTTCGAGAACGGGTCGATAGAGACGGAGCTGGTGTCGTTAAGCGACGGAATCTGTACGATGAAGGCCGTCGTTAAAAATGACGAGGGCAGAGTCATAGCGACGGGGTACGCCCAAGAGAAGGAGTCTTCCTCTTTTATCAATAAGACGTCTTACGTCGAGAACTGCGAGACGTCGGCGGTCGGAAGGGCTCTCGGTTTTATCGGGATAGGGGCGACCGACGCGATAGCCTCGGCGGAAGAGGTTCAAAATGCGGTGTTAAATCAGGGCAAAGACAAGGATAATAACGAGAGGGGTAAGGCGTCCAAAACCCTGAAATGCCGCCGCTGCGGGGAGGAGATAACCGAGGCGGAGAGGGCGGCGTCGGTTCTGAGATATAAAATACCGCTCTGTCCCGAGTGCCGAAAGGCGGCGGAGGAGTACGCCGCTTCGAGGATAAACTCCGGTAAAGAGGCGGCGGCGTGGGAAGTGACCCCGTGATGAAGATTACGTTGAACAAAAATACTTTTCTTTTGAAACTTCCCGAGATGAGCGAAATTTTGAGCGACGGGAGAGATTACGACGTAACTTTCGCGGTTCATAGAGAAAAAAGAAGTCTGTCGGCAAACGGGTATTTATGGGCGCTTTGCGAAAGGCTTGCCAAAAAGCTCGGTATCGGCAAAGAAGAGGTTTACAGGCGGCAGATAAAGGAAGTCGGGGTATGCGAGTTTGTCGCTGTTCCCGAACGGGCGTACGACAGACTGATAGAAAGCTGGGGCGCTCAGGGAATAGGCTGGTTCGCGGAATTGGTTGACAACTGTAAGCTCCAAGGCTGTAAGAAGGTATGTCTGTATTACGGCTCTTCGACATATAATACCGCCGAAATGTCAAGACTTATCGAGAGCGTTATTCAGGAATGCCGGGAGCAGGGGATAGAGACGGAGCCGAGAGAACGAATAGAAGAGCTTCTCAGAGATTGGGGGCGGTAATATGATAGGAGAGAAAGAAAAGTGTTTTATCTGCGGCAGAAACGGTTTTTCGGACAGGCTTGAAAAACATCATATATTCGGAGGAATAAACAGGAAAAACAGCGAGAAATACGGGCTGACGGTTATGCTCTGCGGCGAGAGGTGCCATCGAAACGGAAAATATTCCGCTCATAAATGCAAAGAGACGAGAGATAAGCTTCATAAGACCGGTCAGGAGTACGCTATGAAAAAATACGCGTGGTCTGTCGAACAATTTTTAGGAGTATTCGGAAAAAATTATCTGTAATCTGTAAGGAGAAAAGAAAATGAACATCAATAAAATAATTATCGGAGGGCGGCTTACCGACGACCCTGAGATAAGAATGACGACGGGAGATATCCCCGTCTGCAAGTTTACGGTCGCGGTAAACCGCGGGGGAAAAGAGCCGAAGGCGGATTTTATCAACTGCGCGGCGTTCAGGCGGACCGCGGAATTTGTCGGAAAATGGTTTAAAAAAGGCCGGAGTATAGTCGTTATGGGCTCTATGCGGTCCTCTTCCGTCGAGAGAGACGGAAAAAAGATTGTCTGTTGGTCGCTTGTCGTCGACGAGGTCGATTTCGGCGGGGAGAAGAAGGAAGATACGAGAGAAGAACGGAAAGATACGGACGAAAGGTATTTCGGCGGCGAGAGGAAGGGAGAGACGAGGGAATCAAATTGGGAAGAGAAGCGAGAAGCGAGTCGGGAAGAGAAACGGGAAAGCCCCGTCGAGAGTTATTTCGACGATTTGGGCGAGCGGCTTCCGTTTTAGGGGGAGAGAGGAATGATTTACATAGGTATTGACCCGGGTAAAAAGGGCGGGATAGCGTATATCGACGAGTATAAGGCGGCGACGCTGCCGTTTTCGGCGGAGGGGCTGATAGACACTATGATATCGCTCGATATGGCTTCTTCCCCCAAAATATGCTGTCTGGAAGAGGTTCACGCTTTGCCCCGTCAGGGGGTCGCCTCCACCTTTACTTTCGGCGAGGGGTACGGGTATATAAAGGGAGTTTTGGAGACGATAGGGATACCTTATCAGACGGTGTCCCCGAGGCGGTGGAAAAAGGAGTTCGGGCTTTGCTCGGACAAGAAAAAATCGATAGAGGTATGCAAAAGGCTTTTCCCTAAGACAAGCCTTCGGGCCTCGGACAGGAGTCGAACGGAGTCGGACGGTATGGCGGAGGCTCTTTTGATGGCGGAATACGCGAGGAGGAAATTATGAGCGTTTCAACAACAAATATCACGGATAGTGAACTTTTTAGGCGAAAGAACATGACTCCCGAGTGGAGGGAGGAGTTTTGTGAGAGATGGCGTGAGATTCAGGAGATATTCAGAAGAGAAGCGGAGAGGGAGGCGACGGAAAATGATTACGGCGGAAACGAGAAGAGAAGCTGAGAAGAAGGTAGACAAACAAAAAAGATACGGGCAGATAACGCGGATATTGAAGGAATATCCCGAAGGGCTCACGGCGAAAGAGGTGGCGGTAAAAATGTGTTTACGAGAGATGATTCCGACATCGGAGCGAAATTTCGCCGCGCCCCGGCTGACCGAGATGGAGAAAGCGGGCAGGGTATTTGTGTCGGGGAAAAAGAAGTGCGAGTTCACCCATAAGACGGTAGCGGTTTACAGATTGGTTTGAGGAGTTAAAAGGAGTTAAAAATGGAAGTAAAATGGATAAAACTTTCTGCGGATATTTTCGAAAATCCGAAAATCGTAATTATATCAGAACAGTACGGTGACGAGGTGGTTTTGGTTTGGATTAAGCTTTTGACTCTTGCCGGGAGGCTTAACAATTCGGGAAAATTTTCAATAAAAAATGATATAAATTTTGATATAAAAACTATCGCGAAAATGATAAAAATTTCAGAAAAAAAGTTGAGAAAATATATACAAATTTTCAGTGATTTTTCTATGATAATTTGCGAAAAAAATCTGATAAAAATAGCGAATTGGGATAAGTATCAAAGTGAGGAAAAACTCGAAAAAATGCGTCAACAGACACGAAATCGAGTACAAAAATATCGTGAGAAGAGAGAGGAGAAAGAGGAAAATAAAGACCGTTACAAAAGCGTTACAGTAACGCAATGTAACGCAACAGATATAGATATAGATAAAGATATAGAAGAAAGAAAAGAAAGAAATATAAAAGAAAGAAAAGAAAAAACGCACTCTTTGCGTTACGAAGATATTCTTTCGTCAGTTTCCGATAACGGACTTCGGGAGCTGTATTTCGAGTATATCAAAATGCGGAAGATGATAAAAGCCCCGATGACTAACAGGGCTCTGAGTATGCTTATCGAACGGGTAAACGATATAGAGCCTCTCGACGTTGAGCGCCGCAAGAAAATGCTTGAAGAGGCGATCGTCAATAACTGGAAGAGCGTTTATCCCTTGAAAGAGTCGGAGAATACGAGTCAAAAAAAGAAAAAGTCCTTTGCCAACGCAGAAAAAATAGATACAGAAGCCGCCGCGGCGATAAGTTGGGAGCTTTTGACGAAAGAAATGGGGGCTTAAAAGGAGGGGTTGATTATCAGGGCGAAAGAAATTTCGGCGTTTGTTTTTGCGGTATTGACAGTGGGAATGCTTTTTATTCTTACTTCAAAATTGATTTTTCTCAGGGCCGAGGTTGAAGAACTTTCTCGCAGGGAACCGGATGTTATTGAAATTACAAAATATATTGGTGTAACCGAGCCTAAGGAGGAAGAATCGAACACAAATGCGGAGCTTATGTCTCTTGGGATTTTTACTGTCACAGCATACTGTCCTTGTGTCGAGTGCAGCGGGGGCTATGGGAGGCAGACAGCAACGGGAAGCTTAGCGAAAGCAAAACATACTGTCGCCGTTGATCCGGAAGTTATTTCTTACGGGACGACTCTTATAATTGACGGGGAAGAGTATATAGCGGAGGACACGGGATCGGCGGTCAAGGGGAGCGTTATCGATATCTTCTTCGACACTCACAAAGAGGTAAATGCGTGGGGAAAGAGGAAGATAGAAATATTTCAACTTATCGAGGAAAAGTGAAAATGTTTGATTTTGATATTATTTCGGAGGACGAGTCTTCTATATGCTGGGTCTGCGGTCGTGTCGATTGCTCATGGATGGACAGGTTTATTCCCGTTAGGGGTTGGGAGGCGGAAAGGTTCGATTATTTTATGCGAGGGAAAAATGTTGACTCGTATATCGTCAGAAAGTGTCCTTTGTTCGCTCGTATTAAGAGAAACGTATTTTAGTTCATTTGGCGATAAAAAGCCGTTTCAAAAGATATTATAGGTTATAGAGAGAAAAAGCGTTCTTTTCCAAAGATACATAAGTTTCTTCGTCTCTTTCTCCCGCGAAAATGACTGTGGTCGTTCGTTTTTTTTATTCGATTGTGACAACTCTGTGAAGAATATGCGAGAACTCGCGCCGAAAAACCCAATTTATGCTATACTTAAAGCGGAGATTACCGACCGTGTGTTCGGCTTTTCGGAAAGGGCGGACAGTTCTATTTCTCGGGAACGGAAATTCTCTTGGCTTATCGGGAAATACGGAAAGTTTCGACTTTAAGATACGGCAAACGGTGACGGCTTCGCGAAATTATTATGATTTTGGCTTTGCGAAAGCATAGTTAATTGCTTCGGTTTGGAGGGCGTATGACTGACGGAAACGCGAAATGCCCGTTTTTTATAAGGGCGGACTCCACCGCCTGCCGCCTTTCGTGCGAGGCTTTGGAAAATGAGGCTCTTTGCCGGATTTTAAAATTTCCGAACGGAGAAAAGTTCAGAGGCCATTACAGGACTTTTTGCTGTCTTGATTACGGAAATTGTCCTCATTATATGGCTTTGATGGATTTTAAATATATTTCCTGACCGTTTATAAATATAAACGGAATTTTATCCTTTCGATATCGGTAGATCGGTATTAAATATAAAATATGAGAATACGGAAATATTTTTACCGTCGAATAAATTTTGGATGTCTTTTTTGATATAAAAACACCGAGATTGATACAATTTAATTATTCCTCTGCCGATTTTGCCGCTTGAGGGGTAAGTTATCGTTTGAGGGGTAAGTTGTGGAAGTCGGGGTGTCCCGGCTGTTTTTATCGGTAGAAATGTTCATACATCGTCGGTATAATAGACGGCGAGAAAATGAGAATGAAGGAGTAAAATATGACACACTCAATGCAGCTGACGCCGTCTCCTTTTCAAATGATTAAAGAAGGTACAAAAACAATAGAGCTTCGGCTGTTCGACGAGAAAAGAAGAAAAATCCAGATCGGAGACATAATTGAATTTTCAAATACTGAGACCGGCGAAAAAATCGGCGCAAAAGTAAGTGCGCAATATGTCTTTGATTCTTTTGAGTCGTTGTATAAAGAGCTTTCGCTTCTGGAGTGCGGTTACACTGAAGCTGATATTGAAACTGCCTCGCCCGACGATATGAACATGTACTATTCAAAAGATAATCAGCAGAAATACGGAGTTGTAGGAATCAGAATAGCTTTGCTATAGGTTCATTTTTTGAGGTAATCGCCATGAAGCAAATCACAAACAAGGAATACGAAGAGTGGCAGAAATACAAAGCGGAGAAAGCAAAGGGCCATGTACTGCTGCCGGATACCGTCCGGTTCATCTGCGAGGCCAACGGCTATGACGCTGAGAAGATCGGTCAGCTTGCCTGTTTAGATCTTCATATAGAACATCTTCTGCCGAATAAATTTTGGATGTCTTTTTTGACCGCTTTGTTTTTCGGCGGTCTTTTTTTTATGTCTTCTTTTGTTTTTTTATGTCTTTTTTTGCCGGTTTTAGTCTATTATTGCCCGCTTTTGTCCGTTAGTCCGTTATGTCTGTTTTGTTTGGATATATTTCATCTGTCTTTATTTTCTTTGTATTATGTTTGCTTTTGTCTCTTTTATTCTTTATTCTTTATTCTTTTTCTTTATTTTTTTTCTTTATTTTTTTTCTTTATTTTTTTCTTTTTTCTCCGCCGCTTTTTTATTGACACGCGCGTTTGTTTTTAAGAATTGGTCGCGATTGTTTTTTGAGAATGGGCCGCTTTTGTTTGCCGAGGGAGTTGTTTATTCCTTTTTTGCTTTTGCCTGTCCGTATTTTTTTAAGGGGGGGGATTACCTGAAACAAAGAGGCTTGATATGATTTATTCAGAGGTGGAAAAAGTTAATGATAAATTGGGATAAAATCAGACTTGAATATATTACTACAAATATCTCTTACAGAGAACTCGCTGAAAAACACGGACTGTGTGTCAGCAATTTATCGAGACACGCCAAACGCGAGGACTGGCCGGGAAAACGGCTACAAAACCGCGAAAAAAGAGAACGAAAAGCTATCGAGGCTATCGCGGAGAGAAACGCCGATAATCTGGCGGAGCTGGCGGATATTTTGGGAGATGTCAATCGACTTTTGCGCGAAGTCGTCGCGGAATGCCGCGAAAAGAGCGTGACGGTATACGACATCAAGGCGATGTACGACTGTATTTCCCGGGCGGTCGATTTAGAGCGTAATATCAAAAAGCTGCCGACGCTGTCGGAGGATTTGGCGAGACTGAGGTACGAGCTTGAAAAAGAGAGGGCGGATATCGGAAAAACCGACGGCAGATTTGAGATAATTGTCCGCGATGAGGAGGGATTTACCGAATGACCGTGACTCTCGGTTCCCCAACTGAGAAACAGAAAGAGGCGCTGAGGGCGAGGGCGAAGCATATCGGCTACGGCGGGGCCAGAGGCGGAGGCAAGAGCTGGTTTGTCCGTTTTAAGGCGAAGGGTATGTGTTTTCGCTATTCGGGGATAAGATGTCTTATCGTCAGGAGAACATACCCGGAGCTTGTCGAGAATCATATTCGGATTTTACGCTCGGAGCTGTTTGGGATAGCTCGCTATAACGACAAAGACAAGGCGTTTGTTTTTCCGAACGGCAGCGTTATCAAGTTTACCTACTGCGCCAATGACAGGGATTTGGACAATTTGCAGGGACAGGAGTATGACGTTATTTTTATTGACGAGGCGACTCAGTTTTCTGAATTTCAACTGAAAGTCATCACGGCGTGTCTTCGAGGAACGGGTTCTTTCCCGCGAAGAATTTATTACACTTGCAATCCCGGAGGTCAGGGACACGGATATATAAAGCGGATATTTATCGACAGAAGATATAACGATGACGAAAGGGCGGAGGATTATGAGTTTATCCAGGCTCTGGTTACCGATAACGCGCCGTTGATGGAGAGTCAGCCCGATTACGTCTCTCAGCTCGACTCTTTGCCGGAGAAGGTTAGAAAGGCGTGGAGATACGGCGACTGGAATGTTTTTTCCGGCCAGTTCTTTGAGGAGTTTACCGATGACCCCGCTCATTACTCGGACAGGAGATATACTCATGTTATAGAGCCCTTCGCCGTTCCTTCCGACTGGAATATTTATCGTTCTTATGATTTCGGGTACGCCAAACCCTTTTCGGTCGGATGGTGGGCGGTAGACCGAGAGGGGCGGGCGTATAGAATTTTGGAGCTTTACGGCTGTACGAAAGAACCTAACGAGGGTGTCAAATGGTCTCCCGACAGGCAGTTTGAGGAGATTTTAAGGATAGAAAGGGAGCATCCTTTTTTGGCGGGAAAGCGGATATCGGGAGTGGCGGACCCGTCGATATGGGATTCTTCAAGAGGCGAGAGCATAAACGATACCGCCGTCAGGCACGGGATAATATTCGGTAAAGGCGATAACAGACGTCTTCCCGGTTGGATGCAGATGCATTATAGATTTCAGTTTGACGAGAACGGCTTCCCGATGCTGTATGTCTTCAAAAACTGCAAGGCGTTTATTCGGACTATTCCTCTGTTGGTTTATTCTGAAATTCATCCGGAGGATTTGGACACGGGTATGGAAGACCATGTCGCCGACGAAACAAGATATTTTTGTATGTCCCGCCCTATAAAGCCGACAGCGAAAGAAAGGCCTCGGGAAATTCGGGATGATCCTCTCGATTTGGAGGGGGACGGCTTTGACAGGGGACTTCTTCCGGCGACGCCGAGAATGATAATAGAGGAGGAAAAAGAGTAGAATGTCAATATTCGACGCTTTAAAAAAAGACAAAGAGCGAGACAGAGAGCGATATCGAGAGCAAAACCCGGAACGGTATTCGGAGGAAAGCTCGGGAGCGAGCCGAGAACAAGGTTCGGAAGGATATCGCGGATTAAATGTAAACGGGAGATTGTATCAAGAGCGGGAGCGGGGAAAAGGCGAAGGCGTCTCGTTTTCCCAAAGCGGGGAGAGATTTTTGTCCGAGGACTCGGGCGGCGAGGTTTCAAAAATCGAGAATTTGACGGTGAACGAGGAGACAATCCGCAGAGCGAATAAAATTTTATTCGATTACAAAAGAGGGAAGACAAATCTCGAAAGCAGGATTGTCGAAAATGAAAAATGGTGGAAGCTTCGTCATTGGGAGACTATGCGAAAAGCGGAGGAGGATATCGCCCCCGCGTCCGCCTGGCTTTTTAACTGTCTGGCGGCTAAACACGCCGACGCTATGGACAATTACCCTGATGTGAACTGCCTTCCCCGAGAGGAGAGCGACAGGGCGGAAGCCGAGTCTTTGTCGGATATTTTGCCCGTTATTTTGGAACAGAACGATTTTGAGAAAACTTATTCCGAAGTTTGGTGGTACAAACTCAAAACGGGGTGCGGCGTTTACGGCGTGTTTTGGGACTCGAACAAGTTGAACGGACTCGGGGATATCGAGATAAACAAAGTCGATCTTCTCAATCTGTTTTGGGAACCGGGCGTGACAGATATTCAGGACAGCCCCAATCTTTTTCTCGTAACTCTCGTAAATAATGACGAGCTTCTGAGAAAGTATCCTTCTCTCGGCTCCTCTCTTTCGAGTCCGACCGTCGATATCGCCAAATACGCTTACGACGACACCGTCGACACGAGCGATAAATCAGCCGTTGTCGATTGGTATTATAAGGTGGACGGAGTTTTACATTACGTGAAATATTGCAATATGACGGTCTTGTTCGCCACCGAGAACGAGATCGAGCCCCTGACCGACGCCGAGGGAAACGTTATTTCCCTTCCGATGGCTCAGACCGGACTTTACGACCATGGGAAATATCCCTTCATCTTCGACGTTCTCTTTTCGGAGGAGGGGACTCCCGCGGGCTTCGGGTATATCGATATCTGCAAGGAGCCGCAAAAATATATCGACTATATGAATCAGGCTTTTTTAACGAATACTCTGATGCAGTCCCGCCCGCGGTATTTTGTCAGAAGCGACGGCGGGATAAACGAGAAAGAGTTCCTCGATTGGAGAAAGTCGATAGTTCATACCAACGCGGGAGTTTTAAGCGACGATATTTATCCCATAGCGACACCCGGACTTTCCGGCGCGGCTATCCAGATGCTCGAAAACAAGATAGACGAGCTTAAAGAGACCTCGGGAAACAGGGATGTCTCTAACGGCGGAACTTCCGGGGCGACCGCGGCGTCGGCAATCGCCGCCATGCAGGAAGCGGGCAGTAAGCTTTCGCGGGACATGATAAAATCCTCTTATCGGGCGTTTAGGGATATAAACTTGCTCTGTATCGAGCTTATCAGGCAGTTTTACAATATAGAGCGTTCTTTTCGTATAACCGGTAAGAACAACGAGACGGCGTTCGTCCATTACAAAAACTCGGGGCTTTTGCCTCGGCCTCAGGGAGCTTTTGGAGGCGTCGATATGGGAATGAGGCTTCCGATATTCGATGTCAAAGTATCGGCCCAGAAGGCTTCCCCATATTCCAAGATGGCTCAAAATGAACTGGCGTTGCAGTTTTATCAGAGCGGGATCTTTAATCCTCAGCTCGCCGACCAGGCGTTGCTGACGCTGTCAATGATGGATTTCGAGGGCAAGGACGATATTATGAACAAAGTTTCGCAAAACGGGACTCTTTTGCGGCAGGTTATGGCGATGAGGGACCAAATAGCTCAGATGGCGGCGATAATAGACTCGAACGGCGGTGATTTGGGAGCGAGAATTTTAGCGGGCGCCGCGTCGGCGGGAACGGCCGCTATGGGAGGCTTCGGATCAGAAAACGCCTCCGGCGGGGCGAAAAAAGAAAGCGGCTCAAAAAGCGGCGTAGGGGGCGGAAATGATATCGGGGAAAGTTCGATTACCGAAAACGCCCGCAAAAAGACCGCCGAGATGACGACCCCTAATTGACGATTCTGATTTGAAAGGCCGGTTTTTTATGATAAAAGTAAAAATTGAGAGATCGAAGCTCCTCAGTCTTGAAGTAAACGGTCACGCCGGGTATGACGATCCCGGACAAGATCTTATCTGCGCCGCCGCCTCCACGCTTGCTTACACTTTCGCTCAAATAACGGAGGATAAGACGTTTAAGATGAAAAAGACCCCCGTTATCGAGATTGAGAAGGGGCGGGCCAAAATAGTTTGCGAACCGCTGTATTCTTTGAGACACGAAATAAAGACCTGTCTCGATACTTTGATTGTCGGTTTTAAACTTTTGGAATTTAATTTCCCTGAGTATATAAGCGTGGATATCGTCAAATGAGACGGGACCGTCGAGGCGTAACCTCGCCGTAAAACGGAGACATTGAAAAGAAGCAAGAAAAGACAGAGACTTTTACGGAGACATTGAAAAGAAGAGGGAAAAGACAGAGATTCTTTGAGGAGAAGATTTGAGAAGATAACAGAGACTTTTTGAGGGGAAAATTTGAGAAGATAAAAGAAAAACAGATTTGACAAAAGTCTCGAAAAAATGAAAAGAGGCGGTTTTGAAGAGGACCTCAGAGATATGAGGAAAGAGCGACTTTTGAAAGAAACTCCGAAAAACGCGAGATACTGTTTTGAGAGTCTCTGTTAAAAAGAGAGAATGCCCTTTTGAGGGGGGGGGATTACCCTTCGAGACAGGGATAAATATAATTAGAGTAAAGGGTCGCCCACTTACGGGCAGAAAGGAAGATTTTATGAGCGGAAAAACTTTTATCGCCATGGACATTCAGCTGTTCGCAGAAGGTTCGGGCGAATCGGCGGCGGACGGGGAGGTCGCCTCTCCCGAAACACAGGAGTCAAATCCCCTCCCTGTGGGGGAAGAGGAAACGAGCGCGGAAGAAACGGCTTCTTTCGAAGATCTGGAAAAAGAATATAACGAGCTTATAAAAGGCAAGTTTCGCGATATTCATAAGGAGAAAATTCAGAATATTATAAAAGACAGGCTCAAAAACTCCAAAAACGAAGAGAAACAGTTTAAAAAACTCGCGGAAATAGTGGGGAAAAGATACGGTCTTAAACAAGAGGATCTTTCTCTCTCGGATTACGTGAGAAAAGTTTACGATTCGGTGATCGCCGATGACGATCAGTTTGAGCGGCTCGCCATTGAGATGGGAGTCACTCCCGAGCAGGCGAGAAAAGCATATCTTACCGAAATGAGGCTTTCGGAAGCGAACGAGAAAATAGAGGAGTACGAGAGCGAAAAACGTCAGCGAGAGATGTTCTCGAAATGGAGAGAGGAAGAAACCGAGCTCAGGAAAAAGTATCCTAGCTTCAATCTCGCGGAAGAGCTTAAAAATCCCGCCTTCGCGTCTTTGATGGACAATCCCTATATAACTATGGAGGGGGCTTATAACGCCGTTCACGCGAACGAGAGAGTTATGGCGGCGATAAAGGCGGCGACGGAGACTACCGAGAGAAATATCTCGAATAAAATAGCGGCGGGAAAAAGCAGACCCTCCGAAAACGGCGTTTCCTCCAATTCTTCAACCATCTCTAAGATCGACGTGCGGAATATGACCGACGAACAGCGTCAGGACATTATCCGCAGAGCGCGAAGAGGAGAACGCGTGGTCTTGGGATAAGGTTTGTTTTATTCTCCTCAAAAAATGACGAAAAATAACGAACAGGCAAAAAAGAGAGACAAAAAACAGAACGGGCTGAAAGCCGATAATTCAAAAAAAGAAAATCAAAAATAAAGCCTAAAAGAGAAAGCCGAAAGCGAGACGGAAGCTGAAAGCGAAAACTGAATCCGGAAGAGAAAACTGAATCCGGAAGAGAAAACTGAATCCGGAAGAGAAAGCTGAAAGCAAGAATGAAAATTGAAGACCGGAACGGAAGCCGGGGCTGAAAGTGACAGAGAAAGCTTAAAGCGATACGGAAGCTGAAAGCGGGAATCAAAATTAGGCGGAAAAAAGAAAAGGAGAAAAATATGACAAGAGAATTTGACATTCAGTTGTTCGCGGCGCCGGAAAATTTGCAGCTGCAAACAACCGCCGCCTCGTTAAACACGAACGCGACGACATCTTCGTCGCTGTCGGCGGAGAACAAGACTTTTTACGATATGGAGCTTTTGAAAAACGCCGAACCCGAACTCGTTCACGACCAGTTCGGGCAGAAGAGAAATATACCAAAAGGCAAGGGAAAGACGATAGAGTTCAGACGTTATTCCTCTTTGCCGAAAGCGACCACCGCTCTCGTCGAGGGAGTCACCCCTTCGGGACAGTCTCTTACCGTGACAGCTCTTACCGCGACGGTAAGTCAGTACGGCGGATACGTGACGATTTCCGACATCCTGGATATGACGGCGATCGATAACAATATCGTCGAGGCCACCCAGCTTTTAGGAAGTCAGGCGGGGAGAACTTTGGATACCATAACCAGAGAGGTCATAAACGCCGGGACCAACGTTATGTGGCCTCCGAAAACAGGGACAGGCGGCGCTCAGACCGCGGTTACCGACAGAGACGAGCTTGACGCTACTTCCAAGCTCACGACCGATATCATTTTCAAAGCGATCAACCAGCTTAAACGAAACAACGTAAAGCCCGTTGACGGTCAGAATTACGTCTGTATAATCCACCCCGACGTGGTTCTCGATATTATGCTTTCGGACGCCTGGAAAGACGTGACCAAATATTCGCGTCCTGACCAGATATTTAAAGGCGAGATCGGAATGATAGGAAACTGCCGTTTCGTCGAGACCTCGGAAGCGAAGATTTGGAAAGGCGGAGGAACCGAACCCTCCGGGCTCGCCGTTTATTCCTGCCTCTTTATCGGCAAGGGCGCTTACGGCGTCACGGAAATAGAGGGCGGAGGTTTGGAAACCATCGTCAAACAGCTCGGTTCCGCCGGAACCGCCGATCCGCTCAACCAAAGAGCGACTGTCGGTTGGAAAGGGGTCAAAACGGCCAAAATCCTTTCCGACGACGCTATCGTAAGAGTGGAGTGCGTAAGCTCTCTGTCTTCTACCGCTACGGCAAACTGATTTATTCATCGCGAAAGAGAAGGGCGAATTTCGCCCTTCTCTCAAATAGGAGGAGTAACTATGACAGAAGTTAAAAAGAACGAGATAAAAGAAAAAGCGGAAATAAAAGAAAAAGCGGAAACAAAGGGAACAACGGGGACAAACGGGGAAAAAAGAGTGAAAATAACTCTTCCGTTTATCCAAGGCGAGCCGGAGGAGCAGTATGTGTCGGTGAACGGCGAGGCGTTTTTGATAAAGAGAGGGGAGACGGTTGAGGTCCCCGAAAAGGTCGCTAACGTTTTGTATCTTTCCGAGCTTCAAAAAATTTCGGCGGAGAAGTATATCAGAGAGCTGTCAAAAGGCTCCGATATCGTATAAATCGTATAATCGGATATAGTTCGAGGAGTTTGATATGACTGTAAGGGACGCCGTCGCGAAGACGGATAAATATAAGCCGAACGGCTATGATACCGTTCAAAAGATAACATGGCTCAATTCTTTGGACCGCAAGATCTTCAATGATTTTATTCTTCCGAGAAACCCGTCCGCGTCTTTTGGCGGCTATGACGAGACGACCGACGTCGAGACCGAGCTTTTGGTCCCGGACGATTACGCGGAGCTGTATATATATTATCTCGCGGCGATGATAGATTTTTATAATAATGAGACCGCGAGATACTCTAACGATATGTCGATGTATAACGAGACCTACGCCGCTTACGCCCGTTGGGAAAACAGAACCGATCCCCCCGAGTCCTCGGGCAATTTTATTGTTATATAGACGGCTTGTCGGCGCGAGAGGTCATATGAGTTTATGATCCCCTGAATGGCGTCGTATAGGTGTACGGCGTATAGATTTGTTTTTTACAGATTTGTTTTTATTTTTGCAGATTTGTCTTTATACGGATTTATTATCCTTATTGTCGCGCGGATTTGTCGTCATATCGGTTTATGACGTATGGGTTATTGTCATATAGGTTTATTTTTATCAAATTTATTTATTGTCATATAGATTTATTTCTATCAAATTTATTTATTGTCATACGGATTTATTGTCGCTCAGGCGTTCGCGTATGAGTCGGAAAGGAAAAGGATATGAGGCTTCCGGAACTTAACGATATCCCGACCGAGAGGGATATGATAAGCGTTTTTAACGGGTATAATCATAATCTCGTGATTGAGGAAAACGAGTTTTACGATATGAGGAATATGTCGTCTTCTTCTTACCCGTCTCTTTCTCCCAGGAAAAAACGGGGAATACTCTCTTCTATAAAATTAAACGACGAGAGCTCTTATTCTCTTACGAGTCCAGAGGGCATATTGTCGAAAGACGCTCTTTGCGTGATAGATGGGAAAGACGTGGTAATAAACGGTTATAAGATTCCGGATTTCGTATCCGACGACGAGAGTATGCTTCCGAAACATATTGTCTCTATGGGAGCGTACGTGATTATATTCCCGGATAAAAAATATATAAATACTCAAAATATGACTTCGGATAAAGGGAGTTTGGAGGCGAAACGGGTCTTGAAGGAAGGCACCGTGACCTTCACCGTTTCCGATATAGACGGGGTTGATTATGACGCCGGAATCGATAAGCCCGAATCCCCGGCGGACGGTCAGTATTGGCTTGATATCGAGAATAAAAGTCTTAAACAGTATTCCGCGGACCGAGGGGAGTGGATAAGCGTCCCTGTCGTTTATATTAAAATGACTTACGACGATATTGGGGAAACGTTTAATCAGTACGACGCGGTGTATTTGGACGGAATAACCGCCGCGGGAGTGGAAAGCCTGAATCAGAAGACCTCGGTTATATATAAAACGGGTTCGGATTATCTTTTATTTGTCGGTCTTATAGACAACGCCGTTCAAGCGGCTCAGTCTCTGAGCGAAGCGAGTCCCGTGACCGTTTACCGAAAAGTCCCGGATATGGACTATATATGTGAGAGCCAAAATAGGCTCTGGGGCTGTCGTTACGGCATCGTCGGGGGAAACCCCGTAAACGAGATTTACGCCTCCAAACTCGGGGACCCGAAAAATTTTTATTGTTATATGGGACTTTCTACCGATAGCTACGCCGTCAGCGTCGGGTCTGACGGGGTTTTTACCGGGGCCGCGACTCATCTCGGGTATCCGATATTTTTTAAGGAAAATTGTTTTCATAAAATCTACGGAAGCTATCCCGCGCAGTATCAGGTGCAAACGACGAACGCCAGAGGGGTTCAGAAAGGTTCTTTCAGAAGCCTTTGCACGGTAAACGAGACTTTGTTTTATAAATCCGCGAAGGACATCGTCGCGTATGACGGGAGTTTGCCGTCGGGGATTTCGGCGCCTCTCGGGAATGTTTATTACAAAAACGCCGCGGCGGGAAGCGTCGGGGGAAAATATTATGTCTCTATGCAGTCTTCCGACGGAGATTGGAATATGTTTGTTTTTGACACCGAGAAAGGATTGTGGCACAAAGAGGACGAGACTCAGGCGTCTATGTTTTGCTGTCACGATAACGATCTTTATTTCATAGATGCCTCGGACAATAAAATTAAGAGCGTCTCCTCCTCGTCGGGAACAGCGGAAGAGGATGTCGAGTGGTTTTGCGAGAGCGGGATAATCGGTTTTGAATATCCCAATAATAAGTATGTGTCGAATTTTCATATCAGAATGCTTCCCGCGAAAGACGCGAAAGTTTCGGCGTATATAAAATATGATTCCGTCGGCGACTGGGAACATAAAGGGACGGTAGAGGGGAAAACGCTTCGTTCTTTCGTCCTTCCCGTGATTCCGAGAAGATGCGATCATTTTAAAATAAAGCTCGAAGGAAGAGGGGACGTTAAGATAATATCTTTCAGTAAAGTTCTTGAAACGGGGAGCAGCGTCGTATGATTCCTTATCCTAATCTTTCAGGCACCGTGGATAATCAGCTTCTTCAATTAAAGTCGTATTTATATCAGGTTGCCGATCAGCTTAATTATTCCTTTGAGAACGAGGAGACGCGTTCTCAGGCGTTGAGAGAGGAGACAGTTCTTCAAGTTGAGGAGAGCGTGTCTCCCGCTCTTGACTCTGTAAAATCGATGATAATAAAGACGGCGGACGAGATAAAGGTAAACACTCAAAAGGAAATTGAGACCCTGTCCGGAAGCATAGAGGCGGTTTCTGAGGAGTTCGGGACGTTTGTCGGGGAATATGACGCCACGATAACCAAAACCGAGGAAAGGTTTACCGATGTCTTTAACCGGATAGAAACTATAAACGGACAGATATATAACTATAACACATACATCATAACCGGCCACCTGTTCGACATTGACGGCAAAAGCTACGACGGGATAGCGATAGGCACGAATTTAGCCCCCGACGCCGACGACAACATTGTGGGGGATACTTTGATAGCGATAACTCCCGACGAACTGTCAGTGTGGAGGAACAGAGTCAAAATAGGTTATTTTACCGGCGACAGGTTTAAAGTTACGGCGAGGATAGATATCGGCGATTGGTCAATACGAAACGATAATAACTATCTCACGATTAAATAGGAGGGAATATGGCGACAGCGTCTCAGGGAACTTCCCATAATCAAGGGTATTATACTATTGTGCTCACCGCGAATGAAACGAGCGTTGACACCGTAAACAATAAATCTACCGTGAGCGTGAAATTGGAGCTCAAAAGCACGACTAAACGATTCGCGGATTATATGTCTGTCGCGTATATATCGGTTGACGGGGCGGAAAAAACAAGAATGGAAAAGTCTTTGGAGTGCGCTTTCAACTCGACTTTGACTCTTTGTTCTTGGTCCGGCGATATATATCATTCGTCGGACGGCGCGAAGACTATCAGCGTCCTTGGGTATTTTAAATCCCCGAAAAGCGGGAACAAAACTCAGTATTCCGCGGGAGAGGCGACTGTTTCTCTGTCTTTAAATCTCACAAATATTCCGAGAGAGTCAAAAATAAAGAGTATGACCTCCTCGGTCGACGCCGGAGACAATATTTATATAAGCGTGAATAAATCCGTGAGCTCCTATTATCATAAAGCGTCGATTTCCCTCAACGGTCAGACCGTGACGTCGAGCGCTTTCTCCGAAAGCGCGCTTTTACAAGTCCCGCTTGACTGGTGTTCTTTTATACAAACCAATCCTCCGAAAAAGACAAACGTTCCCTGCCGGGTGACGACTTATACGAATCAATCCTGTTCGACTCAGGTCGGAAATACTCAATACGGATCCGTCACGATTTGCGTCCCGGAGAACATAGTTCCGGAAATAAACAATTTTTCCGTGACTCCGTATAATCCGTCAACGCTGGATTCGAGTATTTCGTCATTGTATTTGCAAAATGTGACGAAAGCCCGGGTTAACGCGACGGTCGTCGAAAAATACGGTTCGGAAACATCATTCGAGGTCTCTGACGGAATTTCTTCCAAGACAAAGAAAACGGATGACAAAATTCTTACCGACACTTTGACCGCGAGCGGGACGAGAACCGTGACTTTCAAGGTGACGGACACTAGGGGACGGAGCGCCTCCCAGTCGGCGAGCATAAACGTATTGCAGTATAATTTGCCGATGATAAGCAGTTATTCGGCGGTTCGGGTAAGTAAGATCGGGGAGGAATACGTTTATGATGATGAGGGCGAATATATCAGGCTGAACTGTTCCGCGGCGATTTCTCCCATTTCGGGAGTTACGAACTCCGCCGTTATTTCCGCTTATATAAACGGCGAGCAATTCAGCTTGTCCTCGGGGGTCGATTATTATACTGCCGGGACTTACAGCAAAAATCTCTCTCATAACGTCACGTTCCGAGTGACGGATCTCACGGGAATAGTTTCCTCGGTAGACGTGGAGGTTTCGGAATCGAAATCCGCTCTTACATTTGAGAAAAAAACCGGAGGATACGACGCCGAGTTTTTCAGAGGCGCCGTTCCCGGAGATTTAAAGGTGAACGGAAAGATAAAACTTCCCGATTCCTCTTCCGCCTATGTTCCGATCTCCGATTTCGTGTCGGAAACGGGAACGAGCGGCGTATGGAATTACAGGAAGTGGAACAGCGGAATCATAGAATTATGGACGAAAAGTTTAAGTCATACCATCGCTTGGGAGCAATACGGCTCCTTATATGTGAGCCCATTTGACAATATCTCGGTTCCGCTTGTCACGGAAATACTTTTCGTCTCCGGCGACGCGCTTTATTGGAGACACTATAACTGGTCTTCGGCGACGGTTAAGAGCGAAAGTCTCGCTATCGCGATAAGATATTACAGCGTGAACACGAACGGCGCCGGGGAAACGTTGAATTTTCAAGCTTATGTCATAGGGAAATGGAAATAAAAGAGGGGAGAAGAAACAAAGATGGCGGTACCTAATCTGAAAGGATTATCAAAGAAACAGATCGAAGAGGGGAATTTATACGATAAGGGATACTCGGCGTCCGACTATGAGAAATATCTTCAAGAGCAGGCGAAAAAATTTACTTACGATTATTCGAATTACAATCGAACACCCAATTCGTATTCGCAGGAAAAGGCCGATATATATAATCAATATAAAAATTTTGAGCCTTTTTCCTACGATTTGTCCACCGATATGCTTTATAAACAATATAAAGACCAATATCAAACTCTCGGCGCTCAGGCAATGATGGATACCATGGGACAGGCGGCGGCGCTCACAGGCGGGTATGGGTCATCATACGCCTCTACCGCCGGCAATCAGGCGTATCAGGGGTATTTGCAGCAATTAAACAATATTGTTCCTGAGCTTTATTCTCAGGCTCTGAACAGATATAACAGCGAACTCGACAAACTCGCCAATACTTATTCTATGGTTTTGCAGCAGTACAACGACGAGGAGGCGGCGAAAGATAAGGAATATGCCGTTCTCGCCGACAAATATAACGCTTTTAATCAGCAGTACGGCGACGAATATAACCGTAACTACGGAAAATGGAGCGACGATTATAACAGATGGCTTACCGGGGCTCAGCTCTCGAACGACGATTACTGGCAAAATCAAAATCTCGCCGAGCAGCAGCGGCAGTTCAACGCTCAAATGGCGGAGGACCAACGGCAGTTCAACGCCAACCTGGCTTATCAGAGAGAGGCGGATAACTACGCCAATCAGCTGTCACAGCTGCAAAATGAATTACAGAGCCAAATAGACGGCACGTACAGTTATTCGATGGCGAAAGAGGCGGCCTCTCAGTCCCCCCAAGCTCTTGTGGATTATCTTGACAGCACAAATCTTGACGACGCCACGAAAGATTCCATATATAATTCTTTTTTTAAGAATTATACAAAGAGCTTTTTATATAATTTGGGTCAGAAAAAACTTTCGGATATACGGCAGAACGCGCGAGAAAAAAAATAAGCAAAACGGAGGATAAAGATGAGTTGGGAAGAGACAAAAAAAAGAGTTTATGAGTCCTCCGGCTGGGGGCTGACAAAAAAGAGGGTTAGAGAAGAGACCGAAAAGAGATTAAAAGCGGAAAACGAACTGATAAATAAACATAACGAGATAGTAACGTCCCGAATAAACGGTCCGGGGCCTCTCGGCGTTTCCTCTTTATCAAATTTCGTCAATGCCCGAGAAGCTAAAAACGGCGGAGACACGGAAAAGGTAAGATACGCGAAAAGAAACGCTTTTCAAACCGCGCTCGATTACGGGGAGAGGGCGGCGGCAATCGATAATCTCGCCGACGAATATTATAATAAATACACTATCTCCAATCCCGATGTCCGAAATAACGTCGAAAGATACATAAACGCCGCGAAAGACGCGAAAGAAACGGCCGACCTCTATTCAAACTATCTCGCTAATACTTACGGCACGAGAGAAAACGCCGCCGCGATAGAAAAAAACGAAGAGCTTGACAAGGATATATTTTATAAAAAACAGGAAGTAAATCGCTATGAGTCGGGACTGGGCAGAGTTCCGACAAAATACAAGGACAGGGTTCAGAAAACAATAGATTCTTTAAACGAGGAAATAGCCGAACTGGAAGCTCAAAAAACCAACGTCCCCGCTTCCGCCGAGACCGGCGATAAATATTTGGCGGCGCTTGAAGAACAATTCGCCTTTGATAAAGATTTGGACGTTCGGGACGTTTTGTCCTCCGTCGATAAAATAAACGCTCTGCTGGAAAAGACTTCCGACCCCGAAATGCGGGACTATTTGGTTCAAAGGCGTGCGATGGTCATGTCTACGGAAGAGGGCGTGGATATGACGAAAAATTACGACGAGAACATCCGAGTTATCGAAGAAGCTATCGCAGACAAAGAAAATCAAATAATAAACGCGGGAGCATATTCTCTGTCCGAGGAAGCGGTTGACGACGAGCTGGTTTCTCAATTGAGGAACGAGAAAGCGATACTCGAAAATCAAAAAGCGAGACTCGAACAGTTTAAAAGTATATATAACGAGTACAGATACGAGCATCGGATACGAGACCTTTTGGAAAAAGGGGATTTTTCGGAAGAGGAGTATCAAACGATCGCGAATCTTCCCTATGTCGAAAGACCGAGAACAAGCTCAACGCCCAGAATAAATTCTCCTTCGGATGTCTTAGTCGCGGGAGTCGAGGCGGATAAAGATTATAAATCTCAAATGTCGGAGATAGAAGGGATATATAAAAATTCCGGGCTGACCGACGGCGAGATAAGAGAGCTGAAAGAGTATTTTCAGGATTTGAAAAACGACGCCGAATATGACGAGGTCGTGGAACGGGCTTATCGTATGGCCAACGACTCCGTCGAGGGCGCGGTGGTCGGAAGTATCGCGAGCGTTCCGGCGGGGCTTATCGGGGGCATTCAAAGCGCGTTGGACTCCGTCGGGCAATGGTTCGCGAATCTGTTCAGGGACGACGTCTCAAAGAAACCTATTACATATAAAAACGCCGCCAACCATTTCGGCGCCTTTTCCGATACCGTAAGGCAGACTGTTCAGGAGAACGTGGATTGGAACGTAGGCGACTTCGACGCTTTCGATTTTCTTTACGGGAATTTGATGTCTACGGCGGATTCGGCGCTTGCCGCGGGGGCGTCCTTCGTTATCCCCGGCGCGGGTCAGGTTTTGTTGGGAGCCTCCGCCGCCCGTTCGACTACGAAAGACCTTATCGACAGAGGCGTTACGGGAGGGCAGGCGGTTCTGGGCGGAATTGTCGCGGGAGTTTTCGAGGCGCTTTTCGAGAATATCACGATAGGGAATATAAAGGCCCTGCAAGCGGTAAAACCCGCGACGTGGAAAGACAGCGTGAAAAATATTCTTAAATCCGTGGGAGTAAACGCTTCGGAGGAGGCGGCCACGGAGGTCGCCAATATCGTTTACGATACCGTGGCGAACGGCTCTTTCAGCGATTTTGAGATAAGAAAACAGGAATATATCAATCAGGGTATGAGCGAAGAGGAGGCCGCGAACAAAGTCGCTCTCGAACTTTTCGGGCAGGTTTTGGAGTCAGGGGCTTCCGGAGCGTTGATGGGTCTTACGTTCGGTTCCGCGGGGAGCGTTTCCGCGAGCTTTAATATGTCCTCAATAGGCGGCGGGGTCAACGGGGAAACCGTTCGGCTCGCCAAAGACCTCGCCTCTACTCTTGACAGTTCCTCGAAGGCGTTTCGGCTCGGACAGGAGCTTTCCGAGGCTTCGAGCGATATGTTTAAGGGGTCGGCAATATCTGAGATAGTAAACGAGGTTTACGGAAATCAGACGGTGAAAAGCGTCGCGGATAAAATAGAGGATATAGGTTATGACGGCGACTCGGAGAGCCTGGCGCGCGAAATGCTGAAAACCGCCTCGTCAAAAAAACTGTCTTCTTCTCTTTCTCGTAAGCTTGATAAAGTCTCAAACAAAAACGACATGTATCAACTGTGGGTGTCTTTGACCCCCGAATCGGAAAACCCGAGTCTTTACGAGACCGAAGCTCGGACAAAATACGGGGTCGCAAACGGAGTCAATAAGCTTACCGCGAATATTATTATGGAGGAGATAAGCGCCGCCGAAAGAACGCGGAATACAAACGAGGCGACGGCGGAAGAGTTGTTTTCCGACAATTCGCCTGACGACGGCGGGGATATATCTTTTGAGGCGGATAATACCGCCGACGGAAGCGGTTACGGCTTTTACGGCGAAGGATACGGCGAAGGATACGGCGAAGGATACGACGCGCAAAACGGCGGGGAAACGGTCGGCGAAATTTACAATCCGAGGAGCGAGCGCGTAAATTCCGATACGGTATCCCCGAAAGTAAAACTTAAAGCCGATATTCAAACGGTAAAATCCGATACGGGGGAAACGGTCGAGATAGAGAGATATAAAGGTTTGAAAGACGGAAAGATAATTTTTCAGACGAACGTCGGGGAGGCGGATATCGATTCCGTGAGGCTTCCCGCTTCTCTTCGCTCGACGATAGAATACGCCGTTCAAAATTACGACGGGAATACCGTGAATACCTTTCTCAAATTCATAAACGGCAACGAGACGGCGTTCGGGGCGGGGATGTATTCCGCTTACGCCGAGGCTTTCGACGCCTTCTATAATCTCGGGCGTCTTAATTACGAGACACTGTCTTTTGACACCGCCGCCGCTCTTTCCCCCGAGTCGCTGAAATTTTTGGGCCGCGACGCGGCTCTCGCGGCGTACAATATGGGGAAACGAGTCGCCGAGAACGAGAGAGACTCGGTCGGGGAAAATAAAAAGACCCCGCGCCGTACCGTAAAAAGAAAAGGCGAGGGGAAATATATAAATAAAGCTTCGGACAGTTCTTTGGACGAGGTCTACTTGCAATTGGCGAAAAAATTTGGTATAAATATAGAGAGAGTGCGAAAAGCGGGGAAAAACGTCAGAGGTCAATTCGTTCCCGACATAATGACAATAGTTTTGTCGGAGGAAGACTCGAACGAATATCAGACGATGGGACACGAGCTGGCGGAGTTCGCGGCGGAGTTTAACCCCGAGCAAATGAGCGAACTGTACGGAGCTCTTATGAAATACGCGCTTTATTCCGCCGAGAACGAGAGCGACAGACGCGCGATACTTAATATTGTAAGGCGATACGAGAGGGAATATTCGGCGAGAGTTAAGAAAACCTCGTATAAAGAGGCGAGCGAAGAGTATTTAAATAACGTGCTGGGCAGGCTTTTGGCCTCTCCCTCGAACGCCGAGAGGTTTGCGGCGTGGCTTTTCGAGGAGTCGGGGAACACCGCCGAGCAAAACAGGAGCATACTTCAAACGCTCGTCGATTTGATAAACAGAATAATCGATAAGATAAACGAGTTTTTGAAAGGCGCGGAGTTTTCGGGCATAGGCGACGCCTTTAAAAACGCCGAGACAAGACAGGCGAAAGCCGCCGTCGATAAATTCCTCGAAATACTCGACAGAGCGATAGAGAACGCCGAAAAAGCGAGCGTGGCGGAGAACGCCGAGAATAACATACGTTATCGGTTAAATGAGAATCTCGGAGAGCAATTAAACGATTGGCTTAAAGGCAACGGGAAGAAACACGGGTCGTATAACGGCGTATTTTTCGAGTTAGGGACGACTCCCGACATCTTTGTAAAACACGGGGCTCCCGATGTCGATTTAATAATGTACGGCGGAGTTTTAGAAAAAATTACGGGTGGAAAACACAGTATTTCTCTTGATGAAATATCTAAACTCCCTTCACAATTAAACGACCCCGTGTTATTGTTTAAAGGCTCTGTCCCTCAAAGTTTTGTCGCGTTGACGGAACTCGTCGATAATAACGGAAACGAAGTAATAGCCGCGGTTCATATAAACAAGAGAAACGGACGAAATATCGTAAACAGAATCGCGAGCGTTTATTCCAAAACGGACGAATACGGCAGAAACCGTATTATTTCATACATAAATAATCAAATAAATCAAGGAAATTTACTTGACGCGAGTAAAGAAAAAGCACCAATATGGTTTACGAGCAGAGGGCTCCGATTGCCCAAGCTGGTTCAAACCATTATTGATGCTTCCATTGACACTACTATATCACAAAATGATAAGAATGTCAATACTAATTATACGCGAGATGGCGAAAAATATTCCTCGGATATGGATTCGGGAAATATCGACAAAAATCGACAGAGTTCGAATGATATAATAAACGGGACAGGAAGCCGAAATAACACTGACAAAACAAAAGGAGCCGATATAAATGGACGATATAATAATAGTGGACGGAATAGTAGTGGACAAGAACAGTCTGGATTTCAGGTCTCACAGACATATAGCGAAATATTACAGACCGAATATTTCAGAGGAAGAGATAATCAGGGATTACGTGGAGATAGAGAAGGAATTGCTGTTAGAAGAGTCGGAAACAGACTCGAAATAACCGATATCGAGGACAGAGATACTTTTTCTTTCACCGAAGTTTCCGAAAAGGATTATACGAGAGACGCCAAAACAGCCGTAAGATTGTTTAACGCCGCGAAGGTCCCCGTATATATTTTCGAATCGGATTCAATGAAGGTTTTTGAAAACGGGAAAGAACAAAACTATCTTTTTAACGGGGTTTCCGTCGGAGGCGGACAGGCGGTACTTGTCAATAATCATCTTACAGATATAAACGGTCGAGGGATATTTTCTCACGAAGTGTTTCATGTTGGGATTGTTTCCCCGACTGAGAATATACGCGAAGCCTTTGCCGAGTTTAACGATACGGTTTTGCAAAATTCTATTGCGGACAATAATGTTTACAAGAAAGTAATAAAGCGTTTGATAAAATATTATGGGCAAGATGATTTAAGTCTTTTATCAGAGGAATATGTGGCTTTAATAAGCGAGATTATCGGCACGGATTCCGATTGGAGTTATTACTCTCAGATGTTCAAGAATCCCGAGGCGGTGAGACGGGCTTGGGCGGAAGCGTTTAAGAATTATATGCCAGAGGCAAGATACAGTCTCGACATTGACGAAACGTTGAGTGAGGAGGACGCCGACGAGGAGATAAACTTTAACGCGGCGAAAGGAGAAAATAATTATGGACAAGAAAATAATAGAGAAAACAGTGAGAGAAGGTTTGAAATATTACAATCCGGGTATCTCAGAGGAGGAAATTCAGAAGGTTATAGAAAAAACAAAGGCAAATATGAGAGAAATAGAACGACAGAAGGAAAAACAAGACTGACATACGATACCGGAAGAAACGTTTTCGGGTATGAATTTGAAAATGTCCCCGGTTCTAAAA